>CBDUTX010000202.1:0-4878 GCA_965370235.1 uncultured Desulfuromonadaceae bacterium
CAAATCCAATTTATCTTTTGAAATAAAATAGCCTGAAATACTATCATCTTCTCCGAAATATTTTTCATTTTGCAATAAAATAGTCAAATGAATTTCAGGTAGATCAAAATCTTTAGAGATTAAAGTGTTTTGTAATAAACATATTATAAGAAACAAAAAAATGACTTTGATAATATTCAATGTTAACCTCCTGTAATATAGTTATAATATAATAATAATATTAGATATTTCTAACATTAATTATAAAAAAATATTTTGTCAAGTTGTTTTTAAAATAAACATAAAATTTATTTATACTAAAGAATAAAATTTTAAATATTATTTAATAAGATATTTTTTTTATTTCCTAAAAAAAAATTGTAATTTAAATATAAAATCCAATGTAGCTTCAACAAAGACTATCGAAGGTGGACGAGGACTATTGAAGTAGTGGGAAGTCTCAATCTAACATTATTTTAATATTTTTTATTAAATAAAATTTACTAAAATATTTTCATATAATTCTGAAATATTAGGTTACTATATTAAAATCCAACATCTCAATTCTACTCCCATTATTTACACCACTATGAAAATTATGGTTCTTTAATCGATATTCAAACTGTCTCTGATTCAGGTATAGTTAAATTCCAGCCCTTTGTCTCCTCTGCTCGTCAGCATTCTTGGGGATCGAATTACGGTTTATGTTGTCTATCAGGAAAACTTCGGTTTTAATGCAAGGGCAAAAATTTCTACCAGTACCAATGTGGTAATAGTTGGACAATTAGTGAAACCTGGTCAATTCTGGGAGAAGAAAATGATAGAGTTCCATTTGTAGAATTTAGTTGGGATGATCCTGAAGACGCTTCGGTAGGAACAGTTTGCAGGCTATCAGACTTCAGTTTAATTGTAGGGTACAATCTCAGGCAAGGTGATAATTGGGATTCGGTAATAGTAGTCAATGATCATTATGCATCGGGAGAAACACCTGCTCAGGGGAATAACATTACTAATATACTGGGAGGAGGGATAGCAGTAATATACCGTCAATATGGCTCAGATTCAATATGGATTGATCGTGAATGTTTCTCTGTAGGAGTAGAAGAGATCTCCACAGGAGTTGTTCAATCTTAAAGCCTGAATAATCAGATCAGATTAGATTTTACTCTGGTCTCTCCTCAGCAGGTCAAGATCAATATTTATGACATTATAGGAAGAAATGTTTTCAGTAGAAATTTAGGCTCTATGTCTGAAGGAAGTCATTCCTATAATTTATCTACTAATAATTTTTTCTCGGGAAGGTACTTTATAAGCTTTTCAGCAGAAGACCGGCAATTATCTAAAACCGTGATTTTATTCTGATATTATTTACATATAAAACCAGGAGGGAAAATCCCTCCTGGTAATTTAATGGAGCAAAATTAGGCGCAACCCAACATAGATTGTTTGAATTAGCGAAGTTATGGCTAAGTCTGGGTAAGCCCAGACCTTTCTAAATATAATTCCAAATTAAGGATTTAAGTATTATGAAGAGGGTGGAAGTAATACAATATACTCTAATAGCCCAAATTTTCTAATACTTCCTGTGCTTCAACATGTCCTTGTTCAGCAGCCAAACGGAACCACTTCACCGCTTCTTTATCACTCTGTGATACTCCAGTACCTACAAAGTAACAAAGACCAAGAGCGTACTGAGCTTTAGCATATTTTTGTTCAGCAGCCAAACGGAACCACTTCACCGCTTCTTCATATTCCAGGGGAACTCCATTACCTTTATTGTAACAAAGACCAAGATTGTATTGAGCTTTAGCATCTTCTTGTTCAGCAGCCAAACGGAACCACTTCACTGCTTCTTCATAATCCAGGGGGACTCCAGTACCCTGAATGTAACTTATAGCAAGATTGAATTGAGCATCAGCATCTCCTTGTTCAGCAGCCAAACGATACCACTTCACAGATTCTGTATAACTTTGGGGGACTCCATATCCATTAGCATAACAAAGACCAAGATTGTACTGAGCATCAGCGTCTCCTTGTTCAGCAGCCAAACGGAACCACTTCACTGCTTCTTCATAATCCAGGGGGACTCCGGTACCTTCATGGTAATAATAACCAAGCATACACTGAGCATAAGCATTTCTTTGTTCTGCTGCTAATAGGTACCACTTCAGTGCCTTTTCATAATTCTGTGTTACTCCATTACCTTCAGTGTAACAATAACCAAGAAAAGCCTGAGCTTTAGCAAATCCTTGTTCTGCTGCTAGTCGAAACCACTTTACTGCTTCTTCATAATCCCGTGTTACTCCTTTACCTTCATAGTAACAAACACCAAGATAGAACTGAGTATCAGCATGTCCTTTCTCTGCTCCTTTACGAAAGCATTCTACTGCATCTGTATAATTTCCTTCGTCATAATATTTTTTTCCATTTTCATAATATATTGAGGGAGCTATAATGCATGAATTTACTAATATCAGTATTATTCCTATTATTAATAGTTTTTTACTATTTCTCATATTCTACTCCTCTTTTTTAAGTTCTTATCAATAATTAAAAATACCTTTAAAAATTCTTATTAATTCTGTTGATATAAATTTATCATGCTTTTATTCAAAATCCATTTTTTTAGAAAAAGTTGTTGTGATTGTTTAGATGAAGCAGCTGATCGGTAGAAAATAAATAGTATATAATATGTCAATTATCAATTATTATTTACAAAAGGAAAATATAATTTCATAATAAAAAAAAGGTTTTTTATGTATAAAAATAACAAAATTATTTCTGTTAAGAACATATTATTTTCTATTATTCTGATATCATTTTTAAGCTGCTCTTCTGATAAGAGGAAAAAGCTGGAACTTTCAGGTTGATCTGTTAATATTGACATCATTTGTGACATAACATATAAACAGTAGAGGGGATATGAAAAGAAAATTATTCTGTTGTTTTTTACTTGTATTTTTTACCACTATATTATTTGGTGAAACTGCAGATCAATATATTGATCTGGCAAATAATTATGCCCAGGAAAATGATCTGGAACAGGCATTAAGTATTTTAAAACAGGCTGTTGAAGAGTATCCTGATAGTGCTAATGTCTCTCTTATAATTTACAATTATCTCGGTCAGAAAATTCGGACTTTAGTAAATGAATACCAGTCTACAGGCAATCATTCGGTAATTTGGGATGGAACAACTAATACAGGAGAATCTGTTAGTTCAGGAATTTATTTATATCAGATAAATATTAATAATACATCAATCTACACAAAAAAGATGATTTTATTTTAAAATGTGTGAATCAAATTAAAAGGTCATAATTAAATACAGAGTGTTTCCAGTAAGCTCATTTTATATAACTTATGCCCATTCTGATTAGGTCAGATGTTTTCACTTTGTTGTGCTAAACAAATATTTGAAAAAAAGACAATTAATAAAATAAGTGTTATATAAGACACTCTTTTCATATTATTTCTCTCCATTTATATAAAAGAATAAGTTAGGAATATAACATATAATTATCATATGCAATATAAATATTACCAATCATGTTTCGTCAAGAGTATTGTTTATTCTTGGTATGAGAAGGATAAAAAGTTGTATGAATGTCATAGAGTCAAGCACTATCCCCATTTTTAGTAACTTAACCATAACTAATTTATCTATTTGTTTATCAAGAATATAGATTATTTAGAAGTTGGGACAGAATCCTTTGGAATTGTTTAATACATTACAATGTGTTAAAATTAATTTAAAATGAGGGTACTATGGCAATCAATTTTGTTTTAGATGACAAACAAACCTTTGATGTACAGAGATAACAATATTATAAAACTTTAAAGGAGGAAATGTGAAAAATATAAATTTTTTAATTTCTATTCTATTTATTATTTTTTTCACTCAACTTTTATATGCTCAAGAAACAGAAGGTCAATTAATTGAAGAAATAATACCTGCTCCATCACTGGAAAATAATCTTCTCAAAATTCCATCTGAGCAACCTGTTGCAGTATATTTACCGCCTTCATATAACAACTCTGATAAGAATTATCCAGTAGTATACTTTCTTCCCGGATTTAGTACTCCAATTAGATATTTAACTGCTTATGGTGTTATTCAAGGTTTTTTCCTCAAAGAATCAATGGATAAACTGATAAAAGAAAATAAAATTAATGAGATGATTGTAGTTATACCCAATGGATTAACCTTTATGCTTGGAAGTTTTTATGTGAACTCGCCTGTTACGGGTAATTGGGAAGATTTTATTGTTAAGGATGTTGTCAATTATATTGATAACAATTACAGAACTATTTCAAATGCAAATTCAAGAGGTATTGCAGGACATTCCATGGGAGGATATAGTGCTTTAAATTTAGCTATGTTGCATCCTGATGTTTTTAATGTTACCTATGGTTTATGCCCTGGACTTTTTGATCAGGAAGGATTATCTAATCATTCTATGTTTTCAGATCAAAGTATAATAAAACAGTACATAACCAAACAAGAAGAATTAGAATCTATGACTGACGAAGAAGCTTTAACTGAGTTCATATCCTTTATAAGTCATAATATTGTTGTTATAAATGATTATAGCAGAGCATTTTCCTATGCATATGGAGCAGCATTCTCTCCAAATCCTGATAAAAAAGCTCCTTTTATAGATTATCCATATTTTTTATCTAATGAAGAAATTATTTTGGATTCTACTATATGGGAAAATTATAATAAAGGTTTTGGTTGTCTTGCTGAAAAGGTTGATGAGTATAGAGATAATTTTCTTAAACTTAATGCTATCTATATAGATTATGGTATAAATGATTACCATGAATGGATTCCAGAAGGATGTATTTATTTTTCATCTTTACTTGAAAAAGCAGGTATTCCACATGAATTGTTGAA
>CBDUTX010000203.1:0-4877 GCA_965370235.1 uncultured Desulfuromonadaceae bacterium
TATACCTTATGGAAAATAGAGAGTTATAAAGACAAAGTTGAAAATGATAAATTTTTAAAAGAAGCTTTAAATATATATAAAAAATTATATAAAGCAGAATTTGATTTATTTTATAAACAAAAGATCTATGAACTGGAAGAAGATCTAAAAAATATAATAAAAGACAATAGAATAGAAAATGATGAAAACCTAAAATTAATTAATAGTTTGGTTAAATTTTTAAATCATGAGACAGCTTTTAATGAATTGTTGAAATTTTTAACTTTGAATATAGATGCTGATACTGCTCTTCTTTTGGTTAGAAAAGAAAATAAAATCAAAAATAAAATGGATATAGATAATTTTGAAATAAAAGCATTTTCCTCAGATTTAAAAACAGAAGATATGGATTTTAGTATGAGTATATTAAAGAAAGTAATTCTTAATAAAAATCCTGCATTAATTTCAAATGCTGTTGAAGACTCCAATCTGAAAAATAATATAAGTATTATTGGAAAACCTTTTCTTTCAGTGATTTCTGTGCCTTTAACAGATTATGAAAATAAAATAATTGGTGCATTATATTTAGATAGAATAAATATTGAGAAAAAATCTTTTAATGATAGTGATCTGTTATCTGTCAAGAAAATAGCTCGTATTCTTATGCCAATATTACTTGAACTTAAGAAAAACGAGAATATGAGAATTTCTGCTGAGATACAGAAGATGGGTTTATTTATTGGTATTAGTAAAAAAATGAATGAACTTTATGAAAATATTGAAAAAGCTTCAGAAGTTGATATGATACTTCTAATACAGGGAGAAACAGGAACAGGTAAGGAGCTTGTCGCAAAAGCTCTTCATAAACTAAGCATAAGAAGAAATAATCCTTTTATTGCAATAAACTGTTCAGCAATACCAAGAGATTTAGCTGAAAGTGAACTTTTCGGACATGAAAAAGGTTCGTTTTCAGGAGCTGTATCGATACAATTAGGGAAATTTCAATTAGCTGAGAAGGGAATCCTGTTTCTTGATGAAATTGCTGAATTACCCTATGAATTACAGGCTAAATTATTAAGAGCGTTACAGAACAATGAGATATGGAGAATAGGAGGACAAAAACCAATCCCAATCAATGTAAGAGTTGTTGCTTCTACTCATAGAAATCTTATTGATGAAGTAAAAAAAGGAAATTTTCGAGAAGATTTATTTCATAGATTAAATGTTTTAAAAATAGATGTTCCACCTTTAAGGGAAAGAAAAGAAGATATTCCATTATTAGCTTATCATTTCTTAAAACTATTATCTGACAAATACAATAAAAAAGTTTATGGATTTACAGATCTTGCAATTTATAAGCTTCAGTCATATGAATGGTTGGGAAATGTAAGAGAACTTGAAAATTTGATAGCCAAAATTTTTATAAAGCATAGCGGTGATAGTCCTATAAATGAAGAAGAATTATTATTTAAATGTGCATTACCAGATATTCAAATTCAACATGATTATTCATTTTCTGAAAGTAGTTCATTTATTGAACAGATAGATGATTTTAAAAAGAAACTTTTAGAAAGATATCTTAGAAAAAATAATTGGAATATATCAAAAACAGCTGAAGAATTAAAAACAAATAGAGCAATACTTTATAGAATAATAAAGAAAAATAAAATTAAGATAAATAATAAGTATTAACTTTTTACTAATAAATTTACAAATTTATTATTGTGTAAAATTCTTTATTATCTTCAATTCTGCAGAAATATAATAGTAAACATAAAGAATAAGAGCAGATTCTGAATGATTTTTTTTCAATTCCAAAGAATTCCTTTTCCAAGAATATTTTGATGATCGAATAATTTTTTAATTTTTTTCATATTTTCAATCACATCTTCACTGTACATAATTTTGAGAAGATTTTTTTTTAATCGACCAAGACCGTGTTCGGCTGTAACACTACCCCCCCACCTTACAACTTCTGATGCAATTTCTTTATAAAGATATTCAGCAGATTTAATATCTTTATCATTGTTTGGTATTATATTAACATGCGGATGACCTTCGCCAATATGTCCAAACATTACATAATTAAGATTTAATTTTTCAAGTTCAATACTGTACAATTTAATAAATTCCATTAATTTATCAACAGGTACTGCCATGTCGGTTCCAACTTTATGCAAGCCGGGGAATATTTTTTTTCTTTCCTTTATAGTTTGATTGATTGCATCTGGAAGAGAATGTCTTATATTATGAATGATCTCTCTTTCCTTATCACTTTCTCCTCCGAAGGCATCATCAATACTGGATCCGCTCGAGCTTAGAATTATTTCAACAATCTCATAGAATTTATCCAGAAATTCTTCTTCCATTTCAAACTCAACAAAAATAAGATGATTTTTATTATCATGCAGATAGGATGTAATCCCGGGCTGATCCTTATAAAAAAATTTTAAGAATTTTATAGAATTTGCATCAAAATATTCAACACTTCTCATTATACCCGGTATTTTCTCTTCACATTGCCTGATAAAATTGATTATTGACAATATTTCATCAAAGTAAAAGATCCCATAAAAAACAACTTCAGGTTTCTGCTCAAGAAATAGATCTACTTTATTTATAAGAAGGAGTGTTCCTTCACTTCCGCATAAAATGTCAATTAAATCGATCCCCTTCCATAAATGATACCCGGCAACATTTTTTTCAATTTTATCAGGGAAAATATTATCAAGTATGATTTCCCCTATTATCGGATGAGAGAGTATATTATCTTCTGATAAAATATACTCTCCTCTTGTAATTTTAATTTCTTTCCCATTTGCCAGAAAACCTTCTATCCTTCTTAGATAATTTCTTACCGAACCATATTTATAACTTCTCGATCCTGAAGCATCTGTAGCAACTATACCACCTGCTGAAGCACAAGGCTCGGTTGGGTCGGGAGGGAAAAAGCAATTGATTCTATTGGCATAGTCTTCTATCTCACCGAGAGTAACACCTGATTGTATTGATATTACTTTTCTGCCGTAAGATTCATAAATTTCAGGATTCCCCGACATCTTTGATAGTGAAATCAGGTTTCCTCCAAAGGGAACAGCACTTCCGACAATACCTGTTCTCGCTCCTGATAGTGTAACAGGAATTTCATCTTTATAACTCTCACCGAGTGCAAGAGAAATATCTTCGGAACACTCAGGGATATAAGCTGTTTCTGCCCATCCTTGATCGATATTTGATTCATCTGTGAGAAGATCGGGGAATTCTTCATGGATATTATCTTTTGATATTTTCTTCATATTTTTTTTATATTTTCTTTATTTGATTTTTGAAAAAGGAACATCGATTAATAAAAATAAAGTTAAAAAGTTTTAAATTGCAAATTACATTGTTGGGCATTATACTATTAATACTCTCTACAAGTCAGTCTTTTTGAATGTTATATATCTCTAAATATCTGGTTTCAATATTTTTAATTTCTTCCTCAGTTAATTCTTCAAACTTTTTCTCACGTTTTCTTTTAGAAAGCTTACCATCATTTTGATTTAAAAACTTAATTAACAAATCAACTTTATTATCAGGAAGTGATACATAATTATTGATATATTGATTCATTTGATCATATTTTTTCAAATAGGCTATCTCTTCCGGAATAATCTTTTCTATTGTCTCTTCAACACATTCAAATAAAAATTCTGATTGAAGAGTAAGATCATAGTACCGGTATAAGTCGATAGTGTCATTAAGAATCCGTATATTATGATCAGCTGTTTCTTTCCATTCAATCAAATCTAATCTGGGGTATGAATATGCTTCTAATATGATTTGATAATCACTGATTCGATTAAGAATCGCTGCTGATATTGGAAAAATCATCTCTCTTTTAGTATAACCAAATTCTGATAATATATGATGAATTAAATATCTATGTATCCTTCCATTACCATCCGAAAAAGGATGAATAAAAACAAATCCAAAAGCTATTGTTGTGGCAGCTAATACAGGATCATAGTCTGTTTCTTGTAGAAGATTACTCGTTTCAATCAACCCCTTCATTAATAAAGGTAAATCTTTGGCTTTTGATGAAATATGGTCTGGAATTGGAGAAAAAGATTCTCGATCGTGTTCACCAATGAATCCCTCATAGTCTCGAAGCCCCATCTTATGTAATTTTTTTGATCCGATAACAATATTTTGTAATCGTTCAATTTCTTCAATTGATAATTGATTTTTTCCTGCCTGTCCAATTGCTTTTCCCCAATTTCTAGTTCTCAGATTTGGAGGATATTCTCCTTCTATAGCAAATGATGCCTTTGAGTCCTTAAGCAATAAAAATGCAGCAGTTCTACGAATCAATTCATTGTCTTGTTTACTTAATCCAATTTCAATTTTTCCTGATAGATCTTTATTTAAGTATTCTTCGATTTTTTTAGTCCTTCTGATCATTGGACAAAATTCACGAGTACCAGGAAGATTATTCTTTACCCTGTGCCTTGTAGAATTTCTTACAGGTCCTGTGTATTGAAATTCGGGGTTTACAATTTCAATATATGTACCTACCTTTAGGTCGGGGACATCAAGTTTTATATCCATCAACCATTCATATAAAAACCATACTTTTCTAGTATATTGACCGGTAGGTTCATTCTTTATCATATTTAGTACAATGTCCTTTTCCGTATACTCAAATAATGATTTTAATATGTATAGATCAATTGGTTCATACTTCAAAGCAAATATCAAGTGACTTATTAAGTCATCATTTGGTTTATGCCTTACTGTGAATACCTGCCATTCTCTTGTATTATATCTTTGGTGCTTATCAGTGACAATTGCAAGTTGCTCTGGTAGAGGAATATTTTTTTTTGATTTTTTTTCTATGATATCAATTATCAAGGCAT
>CBDUTX010000204.1:0-4873 GCA_965370235.1 uncultured Desulfuromonadaceae bacterium
TTCTATTTCACTCCCCTCCCGGGGTTCTTTTCACCTTTCCCTCACGGTACTTGTTCACTATCGGTCACAAACAGTATTTAGCCTTAGGAGATGGTCCTCCCAGATTCAAACGGGATTTCTCGTGTCCCGCCCTACTTGGGAACTCAAACCAGAAAGACAATAACTTTTCGTTTACAGGACTGTCACCCTCTTTGGTAGAACTTTCCAGAACATTTCAACTAAGCTATTGTTTTGTAACTTTCCGGGTCTGTACAGTCTGACCCCATTTGAGCCCCTCGACACCGATCACACAACGCACTGTAGCTTTAACATGCAACCGGTTTAGGCTGTTTCCCTTTCGCTCGCCGCTACTTAGGAAATCGTTTTTACTTTCTTTTCCTCAGGGTACTAAGATGTTTCAATTCTCCTGGTTATCTCCTCCGGGACTATGTGTTCATCCCAGAAGTAACCGAGCATTACCTCAGTTGGATTTTTCCATTCGGAAATCTCCGGATCAAAGCCTGCTAGACGGCTTCCCGGAGCTTATCGCAGCCAGCCACGTCCTTCTTCGTCTGTTTGTACCAAGGCATCCGCCATACGCCCTTATTAACTTGACACACTAATCTGGACTTTATTTTCAGCTTCTATATAGAATTATCAAAGAACAAAATATCCCTTTTGCTAATCTGCAAATTTTATATTACACATTAGCAAATGAATAGTAGTTAAATTAATATACATTGTCAAGATAAATTTTAAAGTTTTTTTATATTATTTTTCTTGATATTTACACACGATCTATATCAATATATTAGAACAATTTGTCAAATATTTTAAAACAATATTCATCAATGATGAGGTTTCATATGTCAGAAAAATATATAGTGATAAGAAATGCAAAGGTTCACAATCTTAAGAATATCGATCTCAAAATTCCGAGAGACAAGCTGGTTGTGATAACAGGAATATCCGGCTCCGGAAAATCTTCACTCGCCTTTGACACAATTTATGCAGAGGGACAGAGAAGATATGTTGAATCTCTTTCTTCTTATGCACGTCAATTTCTCGGAGTTATGGAAAAACCGGATGTTGAAAAAATCGAGGGACTTTCTCCCGCAATCTCAATTGCACAGAGAAAAATTGCCCGGAATCCAAGATCAACTGTTGGAACAATTACAGAAATATATGACTATTTGAGATTACTTTATGCGAGAGTTTCTGATCCATATTGTCCTAATTGTGGAAAAAAAATAAATTCTTATACAAAACAGGAAATTATCAATAAAGTCGTCGGTATAAAACCCGGAAACAGAATTATACTTCTATCCCCTCTTGTCACCGCCCAAACAGGCTCTCATAAAAGACTTCTGAACAAATTGAAAAGAAAAGGTTATGTTAGAGTTCTCATAAACGATAAAACACATAATCTTGACGAATACATTGAACTCAATAAAACAAAAAAACATAGTATTTCCGTAATTATCGACAGATTGGTTACAGGAGAAAAATTATCCAAACAGAGGGTCAGTGAATCTGTTGAAACCTCTCTTAATGAATCAAACGGCATCATTGCTGTCAAAGACCTGTCTTCTGACATTACATCACTTTTCTCAACTTCTCCTCTCTGTACAGATTGTAATATAAAACTCCCTCCACCCAAGCCACGCTTGTTTTCTTTTAACAGTCCTGATGGAGCATGCACTACCTGTTCCGGTCTTGGAACAAAAATTGAAATTCTACCCGAACTGCTAATTCCTGATGAAGACAACTCCCTATTAGATGGAGCTGTTTTGCCATGGGGAAATCTACAGGGTAAGATTATCTGGGATAAGATGAAAATTCTCAGCAACAGATTTCATTTCAAATTATCAGATCCTTTTTCAAATATTCCATCTTCTGCAAGGAATATTATTTTATATGGAGAGGAAGGTTTTTTTGAAGGAGTAATTCCGAATCTTGACAGAAGATACCTGCAAACCGAATCAAACTGGATACGACGTGAAATTGAAAAATTCATGTCCTTTAATCCATGTCCTGAATGCAGCGGACATCGTTTGAGTCTTAAATCACTATCATACAAGATTAATGATATGAATATTTCAGAACTCTGCCGGCTTCCGGTAAAGGATATACATAAATTTTTTATAAAAGAAATATCTCTCGATCCCTTCAATAAAAAAATTGCTTCCCCAATTCTGAGGGAAATCCGCACTAGGCTTAAATTTATGGTCGAGGTTGGTCTCGATTACCTTTCCCTTGAAAGAAGGGCAGATACTCTGTCAGGAGGAGAAGATCAAAGAGTTCATCTTGCAACTCAAATAGGAAGTGGATTAGTAGGAGTTACCTATGTACTCGACGAACCTTCCATTGGTCTTCATCAGCGTGATACAGGCAAACTTTTAAAAATTCTTAAAGAAATGAAAAACATAGGAAATAATATCATCGTCGTTGAACATGACAGGCAGTTTATTGAAGAATCAGATCATATTATCGATCTCGGACCCGGTGCGGGAAAAAACGGAGGAAAAGTTGTAGTACAGGGAAAACTGGATCAAATCAAACGATCTGACGGTCATACAGGTCTTTTCCTGTCTCGTAGAAAAAAAATCGAAAAACCAAAGTTCAGAAGAACAGGGATTACTAAAACAATCAAACTAATCGGTGCTGCTGCCAACAATCTGAAAGAAATAGACGTTGTTTTTCCTTTAAATAAATTTATCTGTATTACAGGTGTTTCCGGCTCGGGTAAAAGCTCTCTGGTTGAAGATGTTCTATATAAATCTTTAAAAAAACACTTTAATCCTATCACTCATTTCAGACCAGGAAAACATAAAAAAATTCTCGGTGTCGATAATATCGACAGAGTAATAAACATCAATCAATCACCAATCGGAAGAACCTCGCGATCAAATCCTGCAACATATACAGGTTTATTCACTCCTATTAGAGATCTTTTCTCAAATCTTCAGGAAAGCAAAGCACGTGGTTATGGAATCGGTAGATTCAGCTTCAATGTTAGAGGAGGAAGGTGTGATAAGTGTGAAGGACAGGGTAACATAAGAATTGAAATGCATTTCCTTCCTGATCTTTATATAAAATGTGATCAGTGTAGAGGAAAAAGATTTAATGATGAAACTCTTGAAATACATTTTAAAGGTAAAAATATTGCCGACATACTCGACATGTCTGTCGATGAAGCGAAACATTTCTTTAAGAACTTCAAAGATATCAAAAGAAAACTCGATCTTCTATCCTCTGTCGGACTTGGATATATACATCTCGGTCAACCAGCTCCTCATCTTTCAGGTGGAGAAGCTCAAAGATTAAAACTTTCAAGAGAACTTTCCAAAGGGGGAAGGGGAAAATCCCTTTACATCCTCGACGAACCAACTACAGGACTTCATTTCTCCGATATTAAGATACTTCTCAATATCCTTAACCGGCTGGTTGAAAGAGGAGACAGCTTAATTGTTGTTGAGCATAATCTCGATGTCATTAAATGTGCTGATTACATCATCGACCTCGGTCCTGAAGGTGGAGAAAAAGGAGGAAAAATAATAGCATCAGGGACACCTGAAGAGGTATCCCTGAATAAAAAATCAATAACCGGTGTCTTTCTGAGAAGAGAGCTTGAACTTAGTTGATTTTACATTCTCTTTTTTAAATTTGCATTTGCGTTCCCGAGAGCTGAAATATCTCCTATCGAAATTTCTCCATTGTCGATACGAAGATGGAATCCACACTTCGAGTTTGTACAAACCCAAGCTTTATACTTTATAGTTGCACCTTCTCTGCCATAGTCGGACAAAGGTATTAATATACCACTGTCACAAGCTAAACATTTTGGCCACTGCTCCACTTTTCACCTCCTCACTAAAATTGAATAAAATATTATTATCATCAAAATCAAATGATTTCAAGTGTTTTCAAAATTTCAGTGTAAATGAAACCCTGTCAGCTGCACCGAGATAACCATAGGAATAATGAACAGCATCTATAGAAAAATAATTATCTCCACTCAAGGGCATCAACACTCCTAATCCAAGTGACAACCCACTCCAATCCCCTGTTCTATCAACAGGCTGGTATCCTCCTCTTAGAGAAATACCTTTAAAGGCGAAATCCAGTTCTGTCGGCATTAACATCACCTCTGCTCCAAATCCAGAAGAGATGTGATCCATATCTTCAAAAACAATGTCAGATGACAGAGTTAATCTGATATACATAGTTTGAATGTCTACAGGGACAACCAATGCAATTCCTGTTCTCAGTTCAACAGGAGGCATATCTCTTTCTTCAATGAATACTATCCCCGGTCCTATATTTCTTAAAGCTGCACCAAGCCTGATATACTGGACAGGCAAAACAAGAATTCCTCCGTCTAAGGTAAATGTTCTTGCTGTAATGTCACCGAGCTTACTCTGAATACCTCTTATAGATCCTCCTGCATGAAGAAAATCCGGAACAACTTCTCTTCCATAAGCAAGAACGAACATTGCATCATAATTAGAAAACTCCCCTAACTCGTTTCCATTTTCATCCCTTCTCGTATCGGTAGCTGACAGAAAAGCTCCTCCTACTCCGAGAACTCCCAAAGATTTCATTCTAAAAACAAAAGCACCTGCTCCATAGTTAATGTCCTTGAAGAGATTGAGAAAAGATAAGGTTCCTCCAAGAGCATATGTCTGTCCTAATCCGGCAGGATTCCAGAACACAGAATTAGCATCGTCTGCAACTGCAGTATAAGCACAGCCTAGAGATACAGGTCTTGCCCCTATGCCGATTTTTAAAAAAGTGCTTACTGAAACACCTGGAGAAAAAGAAAAAGCAGTATATACTGCTGTGTAAGTTAAAATGATAAAGACATATAATGATATTCTGGTCATTATATTAT
>CBDUTX010000205.1:0-4847 GCA_965370235.1 uncultured Desulfuromonadaceae bacterium
TGATTTTTTTATGAAGCATGATTTCCTCCTTAGAGTTATTTTAAGTTTTTTATTGTCCAATCAGGTTTTTTAAAATGATAGATAATTACAGGTACTAAAATAAAAAAACAATACTCCGACAATCGAAATACAATATATAACAAAGGGCTACCAATTGAAAGTTTGAGCTAATGGAAAAAAACCAACTATTATTGCAAATACAGCTCCGGCAAGACCAATTCATGATACAATCCACATACCCAATTTCCCACCTGGAACATTATATGCTCTGGGAACATCAGCCTGTGTATATTTCAATCTTATTGCTGATGCAAAAAGCAGTATGTACATTATAAGTCCTTCTTTTGCCATCACAGGTATTCCTCTGAGACTCATGATGACAGCTACATTCATCATAGCAAGGATAAAAATATTAAGACTGTGAGATTTTGTGATAGAATTATTTTTCATGTTAATCCCTTCTCGGTTAATAATTAAAGATTTTATTGAAAAATTTTTCATGTAAATAATATAATATAAATTCCAATATATATTGAGTAAATCTTTTATAAAAAGAAAAATCAGTAGTAATACAGCTTTTAAATTACTGAAGTCACTTGACAAAAATTGATCAGTATTTATAATTAATATTAGGAAATGTAATCCAAAAAATGTAATGATAATTTTAAAATATTTATTCAAGAATTTTGATATATCAAATTTCTAATTTAAAAAATTATGAAAAATAGAAGGGTTTTAGATGGAATAAAAGTTTTGGATCTTTCCCGATTATATCCGGGTCCTTATTGTTCGATGATCCTCGCTGATCATGGAGCGGAAGTTATTTCAATTGAAAGCAATCATTACAAAAATGATTTTCCCGTAATTTACACTATAAATAGAAATAAAAGACACATGACTTTGAATTTAAAGACTGAAGAAGGAAGAAATATAATTCATCGTCTTGTAAAAGAAGCCGATGTATTTATTGAAGGTTTTCGTCCTGGAGTAGTCAATAAACTTGGTATTGATTATAAGACTTTATCAAAGTTGAATTCTAAATTAATTTATTGTTCTATTACAGGTTTTGGACAGACAGGTAAATATAGATATCTTCCGGGGCATGATGTGAATTTTTTAGGGATGGCTGGAATTTTAAATTTAATAGGAGAAAAACATGGTTCTCCTGTAATTCCTGGTATTCAAATTGCTGATAATATCGGGGGGCTTAATGCAGCAGCAGGAATCCTTCTGGCTCTTTATGAGAGAGAAAAAAGCGGAATGGGGCAGTACATTGACATCTCATTAACTGAAACCTCGTTAAGCCTGTTATCATTACCTTTATTTTTAACAAAGCACTACAAACAAGATATTGAAAGGGGGAATTGGTTATTATCTCATCGTTATGCCTGTTATAATATATATGAAACAAAGGATAACCGTTATTTGACAATAGGTTGTATTGAAAATCGGTTTTGGAAAAATCTCTGTATCCATTTAAACAGGGAAGAATTTATAGAGCTACAATTTAATGAAGAAAAAAATCAGGAAATAAGTGAGACTTTGCAGTGTATTTTTAAACAGAAAACACTGGATGAATGGGAGGAAGAATTCTTTGAATTGGATATATGCTGGAGCAGGATTCAGAATATGGATGAGGTTTTAAAAGATCCAACTTTTTCAGAGCACAATATGGTAGTTGATGATAAGAATGAGGAAGGTGATATAACTAAAACCATAGGTGTTCCGATAAAACTTGATAGAACTCCCGGTTATATCAAAGATAAACCTCCAAAATTTGGTGAGCATACAAAAACTATTTTGAAAAGTTTGAATTATACTGATGAGGAAATTAAAGAACTTTATGAAAAAAATGTTATTTGAAATCTAATTTGTAAAATATATAAAACCATACTTCTCTTTCAATACAAACCTTAAATCATTCTAAATAAAAATTGACAGATTTAGCATTAAGTTTGATATCGTTATTAATTTTTTTTAGAGCTATTAATATCTTTTCTAATTAAAATTTTTATAAAATCATTTTGAAAAGTATTTTTAATCTGATATAAATTTAACTTATAAGAGATAAGATATTTCGAGGATAAATGTACTAATTTCAAAAAATATTATCCTGATTATTACAGAACATCAGAATTAGGAAGATATATGAAATCTTGAAATGCATATTTATAAAAAAATGGAGGAATGATGTTTTATATAACTAATAAAAATATAATATCTATAATATCATTATTATTTTTGATTTCTTGTTTGATATATTCACAGGAAAATACTTATAGGATACCTTCTGAAGAAATTGTTGAATTAATTGATGCACCTCCTACTCCAAGAGTAACCGTAAGTCCTTATAATAGATATATTCTTATCCAGGAAAGGTCAAATTTTCCTTCAATAAGTGAAATTGCACAACCTGAAGTCGGATTGGCAGGACTTCTGATAAATCCAAATACAAATGGACGAAGCCGTCAAAGATATTATATCGGATTAACTTTAGTAGATATTTCAACAGGTATTAACACCACTATTAACGGATTACCCGAAAATCCTAAAATAAAAGATATTTTATGGTCTCCTAAAGGAAATTTCATCTCTTTTACAAATACAACTGACACTGAGGTAGAATTGTGGATTATTGATATTGAAAATAACATATCAAATAATATTCCCAATATTAAGATTAATAATTTAGTAAATATTTCCTGGATATCAGATACACTCCTCGCTTGTGTTGTCGTTCCGGAAGATAAAAGTAATATTCCGCAGAAGCAACTAATTCCAACCGGACCTGTAATTCAGGAGAACACAACAGCAACTGCTCCTTTAAGAACATATCAGAATCTTCTCAAAAATGTCTATGATGAAGATCTTTTTAAATATTATCTTACTTCTCAAATTGCACTTGTATCAGTTCACGGGAAGGTTGTACTTATTGGAGAGAAAGAACTGATATTATATATTGATCCTTCTCCAAATGGGAAATATCTTTTGATGACAATAATTCATCAACCATTTTCATATCTCGTACCTTATTACAGATTTCCCTTCAGAGAAGAAATATGGGATTTGGAAGGCAGTGTTTTAAAGGTAATTGCAGACATTCCACTGGCAGAGGAGATACCTTTGGGATATTCTGCAACAAGAGAAGGGATAAGGCAGTTAACCTGGCGTAATGATGTGCCTTCCACTCTTTTCTGGGTAGAAGCACAGGATGGTGGTGATCCTGAATTTGATACTGATATCAGAGATAAGGTTTTTATGCTTCAGGAACCTTTTAACACCGATCCAAGCTTACTTGTTAAACTTTCACAAAGATTTAGTTGTATATTTTGGGGGAATGATAACACTGCAATAATATATGAAAACTGGTGGGATACAAGGAATGTTAAAACTTGGATTATAAGTCCTGGTGATCCTGGAAATGAAAAAAAGCTCCTTTTTGATTTTTCATGGGAGGATGTTTATAACGATCCCGGTGATCCTGTGATGATATATAATGAATACGGGAGACATGTATTAAAAATAGAAAATAAAAAAGAGATATTTTTACAGGGTTATGGTGCTTCTCCTGAAGGAGTATTCCCTTTTTTAGATAGACTTGATATTCAAACGAAGGAAACAACAAGGCTGTGGCAGTGCAGAGCTCCGTATTATGAATATTTTGTTAGTTTTATCGATAATAGATCATTTATAACCTCTCAGGAGTCAAAAACTGAGCCAAGAAATTATTATCTCAGATATTTTAATAAAGATAGTATAGAACAATTAACTTATTTTCCTCATCCTGCTCCTCAATTAATTGATATACAGAAAGAATTAATACATTATGAAAGAGATGATGGTGTAAAGTTAACCGGCACTCTTTATCTTCCAGCCGGATATTTACCTGTGAAAGACGGTCCTTTACCGATAATTATGTGGGCATACCCAACAGAATTCAAATCAGCTATTTCAGCAGGGCAGATTAGAGAATCTCCTTACAGATTTACAAGAATTTCCTGGTGGTCTCCTTTGTTGTGGTTAACTCGGGGATATGCATTTTTAGACAATCCCGGGATGCCAATTATTGGAGAAGGAGATATTGATCCTAATGATACGTATATTGAACAGCTAATAATGAATGCAGAAGCTGCTGTAAATGAAGTTGTCAAAATAGGGGTTTCCGATAGGAATAGAATTGCAATTGGAGGTCATTCTTATGGGGCATTTATGGTTGCCAATTTATTAACTCATAGTGATTTATTCTGTGCAGGTATTGCAAGGTCAGGTGCTTATAACAGAACATTAACTCCTTTTGGTTTTCAATCTGAAGAACGTACACTATGGGAAGCTTCTGATGTTTATTTCGAAATGTCTCCTTTTCTGCATGCTGATGAGATTAACTATCCAATTTTACTTATTCATGGGGAAGCAGATAATAATTCAGGAACATTTCCGATACAGAGTGAGAGATATTATAATGCTTTAAAAGGACTTGGAAAGACAGCTCGATTAGTTCTTCTACCTCACGAAAGTCACAGTTACAGAGCAAGAGAATCAATTATGCATGTTCTATGGGAAATGGAAACCTGGCTGGATAGATATATGAATCAAAACAATTAACAATGATCAATGAACAATAATCAATTCCCCACCACACCCCAGAAGAGTTTATCCACGAACAATCACCTGCCTGCAGCAGGCAGGCAGAGAGCACAAAGAAAATCATTACTGGGAACATAGACAAAGCCCGACGTAGCTAATTTAGTGAAACCCAACGAAGCTAAGAACGAAGTGAGAGCGTAGTTGTGACGAAGTCAGATGTCCACTAATGACACGAATCCTCGCACACAACTAACCCAAGACAC
>CBDUTX010000206.1:0-4842 GCA_965370235.1 uncultured Desulfuromonadaceae bacterium
ATAATTGTCATTGATATTAAAATCATCAAAGCAGCAAAAATAGATCCAAGAGAAATATATCTGAAAATAACTACAACTATAATAAAAGTCAACAAACCAAATAAAGAAAACAAAGGAGCTAACACAACTACTGTACCAAGAGCTGTTGCTACTCCTTTTCCACCTTTAAACTTTAAATAAGGAGAAAAAATATGACCAAGGATTGTAGCAAGAGCCACTGCAGATGGAAGCCATTCATTGTAAAGGTCTAAATTATCACCAGATACATAATTAATTATAATTTTTACTGCAACAACCATCAAAAATCCTTTTAAAAAATCAAGAATTAATGTAACTATCCCGGGAATAATACCAACGGTTCTAAGAACATTGGTTGCTCCAATATTTCCGCTTCCTTTTTTTCTCGGATCTTTTTTGTAAATTTTTGAAATAATAAGACCAAAGGGAATTCCGCCAATTAAAAATCCTAGCACAACTAAGATAACAAATAACATAATTTACCTCTATTAGTATTATACATTACATTAATTAATCTTATTATTATGATTATAATACAATAGTTATGATTATAATACAATAATTATAGTTTTTTCAATTAAAATTTAAGTAAAATAACAATCAGGATTTTAGGAGTTTTAATTTAATAATGATACCTTCAAGATTAAATTGATCTCTAAATCTTTTCTCAAGGTATCTTAAATAAGTGTCATGAAGCCCTTCCGGATAATTGCAATCAATGATGATAATGTGAGGTAGTCTTTGAACAAGTTTAAAATAATATATTTTAACTTTTTTTCTACCAAAAAGGGGTGGGAGATGCTTTATTACTGAATTTCTGAAAACTTCTTCTACGGCTTTCTTAGAAATTCTGACAGATCCGTTTTTATACATTTCCAGTACTTTATCGAGAAGTTTTTCAATTCCTTTTTTATATAGAGCTGATATTGTAATTATAGGTATATAAGAAAATGATTTCAGTTTTCTTTTTACAGACCAAAAAAGATCTTCTCTTTTATCCGGTTCGATAAGGTCAATTTTATTTATGCATATAATAATTGCACCTGATCTTGCATAGACTTCATTCAAAACCCTCCAGTCTCCTCTGGTAAAACCGAGCGAAGCATCGATCATTACAATTGAAAGAGAACTCTGACTGTACACCATCCAGGCTCTTACAATACTGTAGTATTCGATTTCATCCTCTAATCTTGAAATTCTTCTGTAACCGGCTGTATCAACTATATTTATCTCTTTCCCTTTGTATTTAAATACATCTCTGACAGGATCTCTTGTTGTTCCGGGTTTGTTATGAACCATCGCTCTTTCTCTGTTAAGTACAGTGTTCAATAGTGACGATTTTCCAACATTTGGACGTCCTGCAATAGAGATGAATATTTTAGGTTCCACTTCATTGATATCTATTCCCCTTACCTTGGATATAATAACATCCAGCAGATCTCCAATCCCAAGTCCCTGTGCTGCTGAAATTGGAACCGGTTCACCAAAACCAAGGGGATAAAAATTTGAAGCAGTTGAAAAATATTTTGGATTATCAAGTTTATTGACAACAATAAGAACATTATTTTTTGTTCTTCTCAAAAGATCTGCAATATATTTGTCACCAGGGAGTATTCCTTCCCTGCCATCAACTAAAAAGAGAATAAGTGCTGCATCAGAGAACAGATCGATGACCTGTTTTTCAATTTTATCCATTATCCCTATTTTTGAATCATATCCGAAAAGTCCGCCGGTATCGAGAAAATCATAATATTTTCCCTGCCAATCAACTTCTATCCTGTTGAAATCACGAGTGATTCCGGGCTTACTATCAACTATTGCAA
Source organism: uncultured Desulfuromonadaceae bacterium (assembly GCA_965370235.1). Taxonomy (GTDB): domain Bacteria; phylum SDB-A; class SDB-A; order SDB-A; family SDB-A; genus CBDUTX01. Next base: position 1,842 of record CBDUTX010000206.1, read on the forward strand.
TTCGTTTTCCAACAAGCTTATTAAAAAGTGTTGATTTACCCACATTCTGTCTGCCTATAATAACAATAAGAGGTTTAGACAAATATTACTCCTTATTAATTTTTTCAAATAATTTTACAGCACTTACAGGAGAAAGAAAAAATGATCTTCCTGTGCGTTCTATCAGATCTTTATAACTTATATCATCTATAAATAGTTTATCTTTATTCAGTGACCTCTCAGGTAAATATATATCACCTTCATCAAGATTTGCAATAGTCCTTATTATATCACTCCCTGACATAAGTCCAGCAGTTCTGACAGATTTTCCAAGAAATTTGTTCTCAACATACACAGCCTTTACTGACCTTTGAGTTGAGCTCAATCTTTCCGCAAGTTTCTCAACAAATGGAAACATTGAAACTCCAGTGAGAAGAAATATCGGGTTTCCTTCATTTAAAGGTCTGATTTTTTCCAATTCATCTAAAAATATCCTGACACCTCCCACTCCGTTCTCTAATTGAGGAAAATCATCATAATAGTCGCTATGTGGAATTTCAGTTTCAGCGAGTAAAAACATATTATCAGTCGTATATATAATATTTCTTGACCTTTTTTTAAAAATCTTCCTTGATTTCTCAAATGCCATTTCAACAATTTCAAAAGCTTCCTCTTGCATTAGAGATCTCAATGAAAATAAATTGCTCCTGTACCTGGTAATACCGACAGGGACGAGAGAAATTGAAGAAACATTAAGCTTCAACAAATCCTCAATTGTTCTCTCTAAAAACATCCCACCATTCACCTCTGGTACGATAACAATCTGAGTGTGCAGATTGATACCGGCATCGGTTATTTTTTTTAAAAGAGGAATTATTGGTGAAGGTTCCTTATTCCCGAGCAATATGCTTCTGATCTCCGGATCAGTACTGTGAACACTGATGTAAAGAGGTGATAATTTCATTTCTAATATTTTCTCAATATCTCTTTTATTCAGATTTGTTGTGGTTATATATGCTCCATCGAGAAAAGAAAGACGGTAATCATCATCTTTAAAATACAGACTCTTTCTCAAATTGGATGGATTCTGATCAACAAAACAAAAAATACACCTGTTATTACATCTTCTTATTTTTAACGGGTAAAGCTGAACTCCAAATGGTCCTGGTTCAACTTCTGAAAGGTCTGCTTTTTTTTTATCCTTTCCGGAAATCCATATTATTTCACCATCAAGATCTGATGACCGGTAAGCAAGATCTAAATAATCATCGATCTCTTCACCTTGAACTGAGATAATCACATCTTCTTCTTTTATACCAAGCTTTTGTGATACTGTATTTACTCTGACAAATTTAACCTTAACCGACATCTTCAATCAATCAAGTATGTATTCACAGAAGTTAACTACAGCTCTGACAGCCTCCTCTCCTGAGATATAATCATCCTCATTCCCGGTTAATATATTATTTTCCACCACCCAGTTCCAGCTTGCACTTAAAATATTGATATTTCTTTCAACAATTCTGAAATTAACAACAATTCTGTATAGCACTATTGCCATCTGAAATTTTTTTACAGGATCATCAGGATAAAAATTACCATCGGGCAATATTCTCATAATCCGGTATTCACAGGATGTATTAATGTATTCTTCCGACCAATAGTACATTACATCTTCAGGTCTTATGTATGAGTTTTTTATCATGAAACCTAAAAGATCATATGAAGTAAATCGAGTTACAAGAATATAAGCAAGTTCTCCACGTGAAATACTCTCTGCTTTGATTATCAAAGAATCAGGGAGCTGAATTCTGTAAATTTCAGGAGGGAATCTATACGCTCTGACTTTTCTGATAATCTGAACCTGTGAACAGGAAATTGAAAATATCAAAATAATTAAGATAAAATTCTTCATTCTCTTTCAACTGGAACCATGCAGATAAATCTAAATTTCTCCTTACCTGTATTTACGTACTGGTGTTTCTCATCAGGTTCTACAAAGACAGTCATTCCGGGAAGTAGAGGAAATTCTTCTGAAACAGTCTTTAAAATTCCAACACCTGATAAAATATAATTAATATGTTCCCATTTATGACAGTGAAAAGGGGAATAACCACCTACTTCTATTTCCATTATCCTCAGAGCCATTGTAGGATTTCCATCCTTAGAACCTATAATAAGTTTTTTCAACATTCCCTTAATTTCATCATTATCATATAAAGTGAGTTCTGCTTCTGATTCTTTTTTAATTACAGCCATAAAACTCCTCCTTAAAATGACTTTATTGTGTTCATCCCACCTACTCAAACCTGATTTGTCTTTTAACGGTGTACAATGCAGTAGGGAAACAGTAGTTACCAATTAAAGTATCCCCAATAAAAGTCGGAATTGTATCATACCTTAAAATACTTCCTTGAATTGTATCCATATTTACTGCAGAAAAATAAAATGTTACATTTCCTGTACTTAAAAATGCAGTAGGAATAGGTAAAGTTGTAATCACATCCGGAACCGGTATCGGTATCGGACCAAAGGCAAAATCACCCGTTATCTGAAGTACTGCTGCTGCAACATTGATACCGTTGGTAGTCCATGTTAACCAGAGTGTGTCTTCTAAACCTGCAAGATTAATAACACTATCTCCTGTACCGGGATAGGTCAGATCGATATATGGCATAAGGACAACACCTGTAGCTGACCCGACATCAGTTGTAATTTTCACTGTATAATTGCTTCCGGAAGAAAGAGGGTAATCATATTCAGGTGGATATAATGGCAGTGCCATTGTCGGAAAGTAAAGATGATCGAGATCAGAAAATTCCTTGAGAAAAACCGAATCCCCCGATGAACCTTTAATAAGAAGATGAACTCCGGAAATGGGGGAATTATTCTTCATTATCTTTGCAATCATTGTCTTTATACTTCCATTTAAGGGTATTGGAAAGGGAATGTTGGGCATGTCAACAGGGAAAGAACCTAATATTATCTGGAAATCGAGACTGTCTCCTCCCAGGGCAGGATC
>CBDUTX010000207.1:0-4830 GCA_965370235.1 uncultured Desulfuromonadaceae bacterium
ATGTCTATTTAGTAATAATTTAAAAAAAACATATGTTAAAAAAATTATTGAACTTGCTGGTGAATTTGGATCTATTGTAATTGTTATTGATGAAAAAAGTGATACGGATTTTCTTTATCAATGCGGATCTGATTTTATTTTATCAAAATATGAAATTAGACCTTTGACAGAAATTTTTAATATTCTTCTTAGTGAAAAAAACAGTGAAATCAATAATTCTTCAGAAAACAAATTTATTGATTCATATCATAATTTTTTTTAAAATAAAATATTTATCAATAAATTTTATAAATACAAATAATTAATTACTGTTAATTCAGGTATTCAATGAAAGAATAATTTTTCGCCTATTTAATTAAAGAAAAAAGCCTTACTGCATCCCAAAAATTATCTATTACCGCATTGCTGCTATAAGTAGCACTCGAAACAGCATCTACGGTGTATTCTAAAAAATCTCTTTCAGATAGATTTATGATTTTTAAATCAATTAATTCAAACTGTGAGAAAAATTTATTTCCAATAAGCAGCTCAAAATATCTCGGAGTTTCTTCATGTTCTACTATTTCCACTTTAACACATACTCCACTGATATCTATTCCGGTAAAACTAATTACAGGACCAGTGAAACCTTCATTCTTTCCAATAAATACATATCCAATTATTTTCTGATCTGAATATGCATTGAAGTATTTTTCAGTTTCATATTCTGTTGATAAAAATGAATCAGCTTCCGGAAAAAAACTGTTTAGCAATTTCTGTTGTGTTATACATATATACTCAATATCAATTTCTTCTGATTTCAAATTCTGGTTACAATTAATAGTTAAAATGTATAAAACCAATATAATAAAATTAATTTCTTTTCTCAAACTCTTCTCCCTTATATTTTTAATATTAATAAACATAAAATTGAATAAGTAAATTAAAAAATTTTAATTAACTCATGTGGGTTTTAGGAACAAAATTAATTTATTTTTAATATTAGCTTGTTTTTAATTTTATATTTTATTAAAATTATTATTTTTAATTATTTATAAAAGGAGTAGTGTTAAATGAGAAATGTATATGTCTTTTTTTTTCTTATTTTGACTTTGTCATTTTTTTCATGCAGTCAGCAAGAACAGCAGGTTGACACAGATAATAATGTTGAAGAAGGAACTGAAGATACCACAGTAATTGAAGAAGTTATTGAAGAGGAAGTTGTTGAAACAAAAACTCTTCCAGAACCATGGCCTCAGGATTTTTTGGTTCAAGAAAATCTGGAAATTATTTCAGAAGTTGAAACAGAAGGTAACTTAGTATTAGTTGCTAATTTCCCTAAAGATTCTGAACATCCCGGAACCTTTGATCTTTATGACTATTATTATGATGGAGAGTCAGGATGGACTGTTCCGGAAGATATGAAAATGAGTTGTTCTTCAACTGGTAGTACTCTGACAGTAATTCTTGGCGGAGAAGCCGGAATTATTACAGTTGCAGGTTCATATGACGATGAAAATCTGCTTTTTTTGACATATACTTTAACAAAGTCTGAGACTGAATAATATTAACGGTCAGGAGTGGAAAACACTTCTGACTATATTTTTAAGATCTAATAATACAATTTAAATATTTGAATATTGAGTTATTGTGATAATTAATATTGCTTAACAATTATATCAATTTATTGTTTAAAGTAGAATATTTTCATCACATCTTTACTTTATAAATCCTTTCTCTAATATTCCAAAGATTAAATATTGTTAAAAGATAGTTTTTAAACAAATACTTGAGAAATGTCCTAAATATTAATAAAATTAAAATTTAAAATTTATCCAGGAGTATTTTATGTTAATAATGTTTTTTTTAATGATAATAAATTTTAGTACTGATCCGAGTTATTCATTTTATAAAATTGATGCAATTTTAAATTCATCCGCATCACCTATTATTCAATATAACAATACTTTCAGACAGCAGAGAAGAAATTCTGTAGTCAATAAAGGAGAAGTTCCCACAGGATGTCTTCCTTCTCTTCCCTATGATTATTCACATGCTTTCACTTTTGATAAAATTAAAGTAAATTATTATTCAGGTTTAAGTTTTATTGGATTTTTTGAAAATGATGAAGAAGAATACAGTTTGGATATACCTTTAAATTTTAAATTTGACCTAACAGATGAATTTGGTTTTGTAGAACATTTAAGATTTCATTTTGGTCATGAAAAAGCAAAAACCGATGAACAGAAAATAGTTGGTTTTCTGCCAGGTTTTGAGATCCCTGTCGACGAATACTATCTATACTTTACAAAAGACAGATTGAATATTGAAGTTGGGAGAAGAAAAGTATTCTGGGGACCGGGAAATTATAATTCGGTTTTTATCTCTGATAATTTATTCCTCGATATGATTAGAATTGATTACAGAAGTGATAATATAACTTTAGAAAATATTATTACATTTCTTGATCCTTCAACAAATACCTATATGGCAGCTCAGAGATTTGAGATTTCTCTATTTAATAAAAAGGTTATGTTAGGGATCAATGAAGCAATAGTATGGAGTAAAGATATTTCCTGGGATAACATGAATCCGGTCAGTCCATACTACATTATCCAGAGATACCTTGGAACAGGAAACAATAATGTACTCGGTGGAGCTGATATACAATTTATTATCGGAAATAATGCAAGATTTTATTTTCAGGGAATGGTTGATGATGTATCTTTTTCTCCACCCGAACCACCTGAAAGATTGGGATTTCTCTGGGGAAGTGAAATTTATAACATTTTCGGTAGAGATAATCTTGATTTTTATTTGGAATTTTCCGGAGTTGCTCCGTATACATATTCTCATTTTGATTACAGAGATAGTATAGAAATAAACGGCTATTACAGGAATGACACCGCAGTAGGTCATATATTAGGAAATAACTTCTGGGATGGTCTTTTTGAAATAACATGGAGGAATGACAACTTCAAAATTTATTTACTCTCAGGGATAACTTTCCAGGGACCTTACAATCTTGCTGACCCCTGGACGTGGAATAAACCTCCAAATCCCAAATGGCCCTCTGGAATAATTGAGAAAAAATCTTATGTCGACTTAAAACTGTTCTACACATTCTCAAGAGTTGAATTGATGTTCAATGGTGTATATGAACATTTTATCAATAAAGACTGGGAAGAAGGAAAAGTTAAAGACAATACAATATTCGGAATATACGGATTGTTTAATTTATAACACGAACAATATAAAAATATCTTTTTGTAAAAAACAATTATACTTATGGAAATGATCTTCTTCCTCTCATGGACTCCATTCTAAGAGAAATTTAATGGTTCGCCAATAATTGCAATTAAATTATTGAATAATAATTGATCTTTTAAATTAAAAAATTCAATTAAACTGCTAAAAATAAGAATTTCTTGTTATTATTCGTGCGACAGTGTTAAATAAAATAATTTTTTCTCTGCGTGTTCACCTTAACCAGGATAACTGTAATGAAAATCCATTCATATATTTTATTGATAATTATTATCACAACAGCCTTAAGTAATTTTAGCTGTAGTAAAAAACAAATAGGATCTGTAAGGGAACTTGCTGAAATTCTTCAAGAAAAAGGAATAAACTTTAATAGTATCGAACATATTGATGTTTCTGATTTAAGACATGCAAAAATTGATGAATCTATCAGATTAAAAGGAGATAATATAAATATTGAGATATATCGTATTGAAGATAAAAGAACTTATGAATTATTTATAAGTGCCGGAGTATTTATCTTTGTAGTTGAAAATGAAAGTGGAGTTGATTTACAAAATACTCCGGATAATATATTTACCCATAAACCTTATATAATTGTTTTAAAGCAGGAACAAAATCCAGGGGAGTTAAAAATAATTCTAAATGAAATATTTTAATATTTTAAAATAAATTTAAAGGGGATAGTTTCATTATCTATCCCCTTTTAAATATATTTTTTAGTCATGTTGTTATGTTTTCTTCAGGACTGTCAAATTTATCAGAATATTTTCTTTTTATTTTGCTTTTCCAGCTTGAATCATTATTTCTTTGATTATGATGGAACCCTGATTTAAAAAATATATGTGCAAGTAAAACCAGACCCCAAGCCTGCCAGTATGAGATTTCAGGAAGATTGAATATTTCCGGCATCAACCAATTCCATAACCACATAACAAAAAATCCAAATATGAACGCAAGAAGCAACATTATTATAATACCGCCTATGACCATCGGTATTATGAACAATGCTTTCTGCTTAAAATGTCCAAAAAACATATCTCCTCCTTATTGATCATTGTTATAATATTTACTTAATTTTCTTCTTAAAAATGAAACCGCATAGCTCTTACGTGAAAGAAGTGTATTTATAGAAACACCAATATCCTCTGAAATTTCCTTAAATGGTTTTCTTTCAATTTCATGTTCAACAAATACATATCTTTGATCGTCAGGGAGTTCATCTATAGCTCTAATGATAAATTCAATCATCTCGTCATTAATAACAATATTATTAACATCACTTTTTGGATCAATAAGTAATTTTTCGAGTGAATTGTAATTTTCAATTTCATTAAGTGCAATATTGCCTCTCCTTTTTTTTCTATACCTGTCTGTAATTTTATTTTTAGCCACTTTATACAACCAACCGATAAGATTATCTATAGATTGGAGAGTATTAATGTTCACTAAAGCTTTAAGAAAAACATCCTGAAGAATATCTTCTGCTTCTTCAAAAGGAGTAATGCGAGATCTAATGTAATTAAGTAATTTACTACTTTCATTTTTATAAATTTCTATTATTTTCTCTTCCAAATGTTCTCCTTT
>CBDUTX010000208.1:0-4777 GCA_965370235.1 uncultured Desulfuromonadaceae bacterium
AATATTAATATTTCTAAATTTATTGGTTCGGTTAGAAAATATAATATTGATTCCAGCCACCCTTTGATAAAGTTAGATCCTAATAAATGTATAAATTGTGGACGTTGTGTTAGAACATGTTCTGAAATATTAAAAGTAGCTGCTCTTGGATTTACTAATAGAGGATTTAAAACAATAGTAAAACCAGCTTTAGAAAAACAACTTCTTGAAACAAATTGTATATCATGTGGAAATTGTATTGATAATTGTCCTACCGGAGCTATTACTGAAAACTTCAGTATAAAAATTTCAGGAACTCTTGAGAGGAATAATTTTGAAACAATCTGTAATTTCTGCTCTGTAGGATGTAAACAAAATTACAAAGTTATCGATAATGATATTTTCTTTGTATCAAATTCAACCGAAGAAATTAAAAACACTCATAATAAAGGATATCTCTGTGTAAAAGGACGATTTGGATATAGATATCTTCTTGATAAAAACAGAATAATAAAACCAATGATAAAAAAACATCATGAATCAATAATTGTTAATTGGGACGAAGCTTTTAAATATACTTATGGAAAAATCAAGGAAATAATTAATAAATATGGTAATGACTCTATTGCGGTTTTTGGATCACCAAAGATGTCGAATGAAGAACTTTATTTACTTCAAAAATTGACTCGTGTTGTCTTCAAAACAAATAATATTCATAGTTTTTCAAACATGTTACATAATATAGATGTTTCTTCTCTTGATGATTCTTACGGGTGTAGTGTTTCAACAGCAATTTTAGATGATATTAATGAAGCAGATGTTGTAATTGTTTTAAATTCGGATCTTTCAGCAGAAAATTTAATTGTTGAATTAAAAATAAAAGAAGCTCAAAATAAAGGTACTAAATTAGTTCTATTACATTCATCTGAGATTAAACTGACAAAATTTACTGATTTATGGATAGATTCTATTAAAGGTACTAATACATTAGTTATTGACAATTTATCAAATGAAATTATCAAAAAAAATAAATTTGATGAAAATTATATAAAAAAACATACAGAAAATTTTGAAAAATTTTGTGAAAATATATTAAAAACTGATTTTAGTAAAATTCAAAATTTTACTAGTGTCTCACCGAATAAATTAAAAGAATTTACATCATTAATTGAGAATCCAGAAACTAATATCGTATTCATCACAAATGTGGATTCAAATAAAGAAAAGTCAAAAAATGATATTAAAGCAATTTCTAACTTTCTTTTGTTGACCAATAGAATTAATCGCAAAGGCAATGGTTTGATTCTTTTAAGGGATTATGTTAATTCTTCCGGTCTTTTGGAAATGGGAGTAAATCCTTTTTATCTTCCCGGACTTGTAAAGGTAGAAAATTATGAAGAAATCAGCAATATTGAAAGTCAATGGAATATTGATTTAAAAAATATATTTAAACCTGGTGATATTAAATCTAAATTGATAAAAGGAAGTATAAAAGCCATTTTAATATTTGGAGAAGATCCTTTAATTGATTTGGGGAATACAAAATATTTTAATAATATTGAATTTATGCTGGTCAGTAATTTATTCGATAGTTTTACTTCAAGAGAAGCAGATGTTGTTTTACCTTCGTCGACTTATATTGAACAAAATGGGACTTATACATCTTGTGATCATAGAGTTCAGATAGGAAAAAAAATAATGGAACCAAAAAATACGATGGAGAATTGGGAAATTATAGTTAATCTTGCAAAAGGTTTTGATTACCAATTTAATTATAAATCACAAGATGACATATTTAATGAAATTCAAAGAGTAAACAGGCTTTATAAAAATATTAATTATAATGATTGCTGGTCAAAAGACTTATTTAAAAATGGTTTCTTTACTTCTAATAAAAAGGCGAACTTTTTAATTTATGAATATGATTTTACAACAGAACTTCCTAAAAAATCTTGTTTTCTATCGTGTGAAAACTATTATAATGATAATATTAAGGAAAAGCTTTCAATTAAATAATATGATACAAGAATTTGATATTAACTGGCTTATAGATATAATTAATGACATTGTTATTATTAATAGTGATTTTAATATTATTTTTATTGGGGAAGGAATAAAAAATAAATTATTTAACTTAAAAAAAAAGATAGATCAAAATTTTCTTGAGAATTTTATAAATTCTGAATTTTATAAAGATCTAAAATATAATTTTAATAACTCAAAACAAAATAATAAAACTTTAAAAATTAAACTTAAAAAAATAAAAAAAGAGCTTTTTATTTTTCCAACGATACAAAATAACAGACAAATTTTTATTATATCTTTTAATGAAAAAATCCTAAAAATCAGTCAAATGCAATATGAATTAAATGAGAGAGTAAAAGAATTAGAATGTTTATATAAAATAAATTTTGAACTTGATTCATCAAAAAATTTAAAAACAGCATTAAAAAAATCAATACAATATTTAATAAATGGATTTCAATTTCCTGAATTTACTTCTGCTACTATTGTAATTGATGGAGAAAAATATGGAAGTAAAAACTATGTAGATGATAAAGTTGAAAATATATTAAAGCATAACATTATAATAAATAAAAAAATAAGAGGGTATGTTGAGATTTACTACCATAAAGAAATTAAATTTTTAAAAGAAGAAAAAAAATTATTAAAAGAAATTTCAGCTATAATTTCTAAAGCAGTTGAAAAACAAGACCTTACTATTGAATTAAAGAGTTATGTTGGAAATCTTGAAAAACTTGTCGAAGAAAAAACTTTTGAGTTAGAAGTATCAAGAAAAAGATTTGAAGACTTATTCAATAATGCTCCTGATGGAATTACAATTTCAGATTTTAATGGAAAAATAATTAAAGCTAATAAAGCATTTTATAAACTAATTAAATACCCGAAAAGGCATCAATTACATTATATTCAGGATAACCTGTTATATGATATTTCTGATTCATGGTCTAATATAGTTAAACAATTGAAAGAAAAAAAGTTTTTTGGTAGTTGTGAATTAACTATCATTGATAAAGATAAGAATTTAAATCCGGTTATTGGTTCATTTATTCTTTTGAAAGATTTAGAAAATACTTATATTGAAGCTATTTATAAGGATATAAGTTTTAAAAAAGAAATTGAAAAAAATCTTTTAGCAAAAAAAGATCTTTTAGAAAAGTTAATAAAAGAAAGAACCAAAGATTTAGAGAAACAAAGACATCTTCTCTTATTAAAAAACAAAGCCTTAATAAAATTAACAGATGAATGTCATAGAAGTAGAAAAAAAATTGAAACACTTTTAACTGCTATAACTGATACTATAATTGTTATAAATGAAAACTTTATAATAACGAAATCCAACAAGAAAAATATTAAAATTGGATCTAAATGTTTTAAATCAATTTTCAAAAATAATGATATCTGTAAAAATTGTCCTGCAGAGTTATCTTTTAAAACAAAGAAAAGTGAATCTGTAGAAAGAAAAATTGATAATAAATATTTTCTTTTACAAACTTATCCAATTGTTGATAAACAAGGAAAAGTTGAAAGTGTTTTAGAACTTTTCAATGATATGACAAAAGAAAAACAGATTGAATTTCAATTGCTTCAAACGGATAAACTCACTTCTCTTGGGAAAATTGTCTCAGGTATTGCACATGAAATAAACAATCCAAATACATTTATCAGGGGTAATATCAATATCATTAAAGAATCGTTTAATGATATAATACCAATTTTAAATAAAGAATATAGGAACAATGAAAATTTGAAAATAGCTAGATTGGATTATAATGTCTTTAAAGAAAATATACCTTTACTAATTGAGGATATTGCCAATGGAACTACCAGAATTAAAAAAATTGTTGAAGATCTTCGTCATTTTGCCAGGAAAGATGAAGGATTACTAATAGATAATGTAGAAATAAATGAAGTTATAAAGAGCAGTATCAGGTTAGTTGAAAATCAAGTTAGTAGACATGCCAATATTGAATTAAAACTTAATAATAATATTCCTACATTTAAAGGTAACATTCAGAAATTAGAACAGGTTATGGTAAATTTAATTATTAATGCTTCACAATCGATTGAAAATAAATTTGGGAATATAACTGTAGAAACACAATGTAATGAGCATAATGAGAATATTGTAATTTATATTATTGATAATGGCAGTGGAATGGATGAAAATACAATAAAATATATTTTTGATCCTTTTTTTACAACAAAGCGTAATCGTGGTGGAACAGGTTTAGGTCTTTCTATAGTTTATGGAATAATTGAAGAACATAGAGGACATATTGATGTCGAAAGTAAATTAAATAAAGGGACCACATTTAGAATATCAATACCTTACAAGAAGGTAATTAACAATGACTAATATCCTTGTAATAGATGATGACCAGGCTGTTTTAAACTATTTGAAAATACTATTAATACAAGCTGGTAAATTTAAAATTCATACTCTTCAAAATAGCACAAAAGCATTTGAAACAATAAAAAACGGGAAATTTAATATTCTTTTATTAGATATGCATATGCCGCAAATAAATGGATTGGATATTTTAAGGTATATCAATGAAAATAATTTTAATTTAATACCAATTGTTCTAACAGGGGTAGAAGACATTGATCTTGCTATTTCAGCAATGAAATTAGGAACATTTGATTATCTTTTAAAACCAATAGAAGAAACAAGGTTGCTTGATTCATTAGATAAAGCTATAGAAAATATTGAATTTGATCATAAAAACAAAAAAGACCTAAAAGTAGATTTTATAAATCATTTACAGAATAA
>CBDUTX010000209.1:0-4731 GCA_965370235.1 uncultured Desulfuromonadaceae bacterium
TCCTATCATACTTAACCCAGAAAAAAAGACCAAGTATGATGAAAAATGTATAAATTATATCTAATTGTCCTTGTCTTGAATAAGATGTATAAAAAGGGATTAAACATAATACCAGTGAAGAAAAAAAACCAGTTATTTTATCTTTTGGAATATAGAATAACAATAGTACTGTTCCAATTCCAAAGATTGCAGACCATAATCTTATAGAAAAATTTGTTATTCCAAACACTTTCATTGTTAAAGCAGTCAACCAAATGTACAGAGGTGGATGAGAAGATGAATACAATCCATTTACAGAATAATCAGTTTGATCAATCCAGTTATTATTATTCACAATATATTTTGCTCTCACAGCATACATAGATTCATCCCAGGGTTGAACTTCTTCATTCCCAATATTGTAAAATCTTGTAGTTGAAATGAGTATTATCAGCAATAATAACGTTTTATTTATATTAAATTTTAACAATTTATTATCAATTTTGTTCATATTTTCATTCCTGAGAAACTATTGTAAACTTTTTTTTAATAGTATATCTTAATACATCAAAAAAAAATATTTTGTTTTTTCATGTTATTTGAATTATATATACTGCATGATTAATGTATTGTTATTATCAATCATTATTAATTTTAATTCTGTTGAAAGACGGATAATATCTCAGAAATATTATGAAAGTCTGTGTGAACTTGATTTCATTGTTCAGTTAAAATCAGATATTGATAATATCTGTATAGATCATCCTGACAAAGAGGAGAATGACAGTCTTTTTGAGCAGGCTCTGAAAAATTTGTTAATTGACAATGATATTCAGGCACCTGATTCTGCTTGCGATAGTATAAGGTATATTGTAGATTATTTGACATTGGATTGGCAAATAAGGAGGGGTACATTGTTCTCATCTGATGAGTTCAGATGGATAATTAAAACTAATGTACAACTTGAATTGCCTTCAGGGAGAAAATACTGGATTACTATAGATGATAGAGGTCAAATCTCGCAGAGTGAAGCGCAGATGATGGGAATTGTTGCTCAGGAGAAGAGAAATTTATTTGAAATTTTTGGTATTGGTTTGTTTTGTGCAGGAATAATTTATTCTTTCTACATAATCAAATAGGGAGGAGTGTTGAATAGTAATAAAAAGGCAGATGTTCAATTACATTTGGAAATGGCTCAAGCCTATTTAAGAAGAGGAAGAAGGGAAGATGCATTGAGGGAGTTTAAAGCTGCTGAAGCATTGGCACCTGATTATGCAGATTTAAAACATGAAATCGGTTTAGTTTATGCAATAGCGGGGAAATTTGATAAAGCTATTGAATATTTCGAGAGATCTCTTGAACTTAATCCGAATTATCTTGAACCAAGAATTAATATTGCAATTACTTTATCTGACATGGGTAAAGATGAAGAAGCTATGAAGCATTTCAAAAAAGCAAAGAATATTGAAAAAAATTCAAGATTTTTATTTGGTGCTGCAGGTTCAAGAATTGCAAATGCTCATGCATGGATAGCAGACCTTTATTGTGATGTTGATGCTTATGAACAGGCTATAGAAGAGTATAAGAAAGCTGTTGAAATTGCACCTGATTTCTTTGATGTTAAATTGAAACTTGCAAGGGCTTATTTAGCCAGGGAAAATCTGGATAAAGCAAAAGAAACTTTAGAGGAAATTTATGAAAGTGATGATAAATTCAAGGAATCTTCTCGATTATTAGGATCCGTTTATCTTAAAATGGGTGACAGAGATGAAGCAAAGAAAATATGGAAGAGGATTCTGCAGGAAAATCCGGATGACACTGAAGCTTCGGTACTGTTGAATTCACTTGAATCACTGGAAAGATGAAGTGAAAATAATTGGACATAAACTGGCAAAATCTGATTTATCCATTGTCAGATCTAAAAAGACAAATATTAAAAATTTCAGAGAAGCAGTGGAAAGGTTGACAATTTATCTTTTAATTGAAGCATCGAGTGCCTTTCCTATGAGGATAACAGAAATCGAAACTCCTCTTGAACTAACTAAAGGAAGTTTGATAAAAGATGATGAAATTGTACTGATTCCAATTTTAAGAGCAGGTTTATGGATGGTAAAGCCAGTTGTAAATTTTTTATGTGGTTCGAAAGTTTATCCTATAGGAATCAAAAGAAATGAAGAAACACTTGAACCTGACGTATATTATAGTTATCTTCCAGATGACTTTAAGGACAAACTAGTTATCGTTCTAGATCCTATGTTGGCTACAGGTGGATCTATAATTTCAACTTTAAATGAGACATTTAGTAAAAACCCAATGAAAGTTCTTGTATTATCAATACTTACAGCTCCTGAAGGATTAAAAGAAATAGAATCCAAGTTTCCTGATGTTGAATTATTCTCTATTGCATTGGACAGGAAATTAAACTCCATCGGTTATATTTTACCAGGACTGGGAGATGCAGGCGACAGACTATTTGGATGAAAGGTGAAGAAATGACTGATAAACAAAAAGAAAGATTAAAAAAGAAACTTTTAAATCAAAGAGAAGAACATTTAAGAGACTTTGCCCGGACAAAATCAAAAGTTAATCATAAGGATAAGGGTTCAAATGGTGAATTAACTAAATATCCATTGCATCCGGCTGATCTCGGCACTGATACTGCAATAAGAGAAGAAAACGTCATAATTGGGAATATCCAGTCTAATATTTTAGATATGATTGATAATTCTTTGGAAAAAATTAAAAATAAAGAATATGGGAAATGTGAACTTTGTAAAAAGAAAATATCTTATTCAAGATTAAATGCAATTCCCTGGGCAACCCTATGTTTGAAATGTAAAAAAGAACTCGAAAAGAGGAGGGTATATTAGTAAATCCTTTTCTTTAAAAAATAGGATATCGATTCTTTCTATATTTATTTTGATATTATTATTTGATCAGTTGTCTAAAGCACTGATTCAAAAATTTATTCCAATTGAAGGTATGAGAATCAATGTTTTAGGAAATTTTTTTAATTTGGTATATATTAAAAATCCTTTTGGAGCAATGGGGATGAGATTTGGTCCACCCTGGTTACACATGATTACTGCTGCAATTGCAACACTTATTGTAGGTTTCTTTTTTTTCAAACATTGGATTCATGGGAAAGAAAGAAATATCTTAAGCTATATAGGTATGACGATGGTTTTAAGTGGAGCAGTTGGTAATTTGATAGATAAAATATTCAGGGGGTATGTGGTAGATTTTATTGACATAGGTATTTCAACACATAGATTTTGGTCATTCAATATAGCTGATTCTGCTATTACAATTGGTGCAGTCCTCTGGATTCTTCCATCAATTTTTCCATCAAAAATTTCTCAAGATCAATATGAAGAAAAAGTGGAATAAAAGCCAATGCCTTTGAGTATTATAAGTGATGAATTAACTGATGATATAGTGATTTCAGATGTCCTAAACGGAAATAAGGACCAGTTTAGAATTCTTATAGAAAGGTATGATAAGAAAATATATATACATATTCGATGTAAATATTTTTTCAGTGGAGATGAAATGGATGATATAATACAGGATACATTTATAAGAACATATAAAGGTTTACGAACTTTTAAAATTGGAAAAAAGTTTTATCCATGGTTTGTCACAATAGCTGAAAATGTTTGCAAGGACTATCTTAGAAAAAATGCAGTGAGAAAAAAGAGATTGGATGATCTTTATCCTGAAAAAGTTGAGCTCATCAACAAAAATGAGTTAAGTGATGAAATAATTGAAATTGACAGGATAAAAAAAGCTCTTATGTCACTCCCTGACCCGCAGAGAGAAATATTAAAACTTAGAGCTGATGGTTATTCATACACTGAAATATCTGAAAAACTTAACATACCTAACGGAACTGTTATGTCGAGATTAAACAGAGCGAGAAAGACGATGCAGGAAAAATTAAAAAGGTTTTAAACACAATGTTGCACAAAGAGACAAAAGTTTTGCTTGGTCCGTATTTAGATGGGGAATTAAGTAAAGATCAAATAGATTCTGTAAAAGAGCATTTGAAAATATGTGTAGAGTGCAGAACTGAATTTGATCGGATTAAAAAAATGGATAAATCTGTTCAAAAAGTTTTCAAAGAAATTGAAAAACCTTCTGAATCATATTTTAAAAGTGTTAGATCTGCAATAATTGCACAACTTCCTGAAAAACCCGAATCTTCCTGGAAAAGGTACTTCAATTTTCTCCAGAGAAAAGAAATTTCAGCTGTTGCTGTTATGGTTTTTGTTCTCATTTTTGTAATAGCTTTAAGATATATGTCTGATAATTTTTTCAATGAAATGTATTCTCCTTTAGAAAAATCAGAATCAACTACTATTTACAGCAGATATCTTCCTCCGGATGAAATTGATAGGACTATCCTTGTATCAAGTGGTAGTAATAGGTTTGAAAGTCTTGATGATGAAATTTCTCAAGAAGTTTCTCTTGATGAGGAGTCAGAAGAATTGACAGAAGAGACCGGACATGGACAACCCGCTTTAACTTACTATGCAACAGTGGGGGATGGTTTTGTACCAGAACGGAGTGCTGGGGAGATATACGGTGGAATGTATTCCTCTGAAGAAATATCTGAGGTAACTTCAAGCTCTGAAACTCCCAGAGGAGCTTCTATCGGTAGAGTGGAAGAGACCACAAATGAAGAACAATATTATCAACTGACAGAAGATCCTCTTGATTTAGTCAAAACAGAAACACCTGTATCTATTG
>CBDUTX010000210.1:0-4728 GCA_965370235.1 uncultured Desulfuromonadaceae bacterium
GCCGCGCTGTGTGCTCTATGTGAAAAAATCCAGAGAAATAAAAAAAGAAATATAAGAGACAAAATTTCAATTGAAAAGATAATTTTACCATAAGGAGCATTCCAGTAAAATGGAACACATACAACACCGAGGATAAGCATTCCGACAAATCCGAGAAGTCTGTCAGCAAGAACAGAACTGACAACTTCACTTTTTTTTCTGATAAATGAGTAGGAGTATGCAATTCTTACAGCATCCATCCCAATTGATGCAGGAAGTAGATTATTATAGAGATAGCTAACTGCAAGAATTTTAATTGTATTAAATAATTTCATTTTTGATCCATGACATGTAAGCAGATCATGCCACCTGAATGCTACCTGAAGTAATGCAAAAGCATTAGCAAATATTGCAAGAATTATCAGCTGAAGTCTGCTTTTTAAGATCAACCGGAACATTCCTATCCATATATTTTCACCATCATGTTCAACAGCCCACATTGCACCTTGATCTCTTTGAACTTTCCATATCAAAATCAACAGAATTGAAATTCCAATAGATAATTTAAGAATAAAAAATAATAAGTTTTTTACTTTATTGTTCAAGCAAGAACCTCTTTTATTATTTTATAAGTCTGATATGATGCTTTTTCCCAGGTCAATTTCCTTGCTCTTGAAACAGCATTTTTCTCTGTCCTCTTTCTTAGATCTTCATCAGAAATGTACCGGTATATTTCTGCAGCCATTGTTTCGATGTCTCCATGAGGAACTAATTTACCTGTCTCATTATTCACAATAGAATCTCTTATTCCTGGAGAATCAGATGCAACAACAACACTTCCGCAGGCATTTGCTTCAACACCTGTTAATCCCCATCCTTCTTTCTCAGAGGGATTGACAACAACATGAGCTTTTCTCAACCAGTTAATTTTCTCTTTTTCACTGATAAAACCAGTGAATTTAAAATTTTTTTCAGGCAAAACTCTTCTTGCATATTTCTTAAAACTATCTGAAGCATCTCCGGAACCGACCACAACAAACATCAAATTTGGAATTTTATTAAGTAATATTCTAACAGCATCGATGGCAATATTTACACCTTTATATTTTTTTAATCTTCCTACAAATACAACAAGAGGTGTCAAATTTTTATCACCTTCGGGAAAATAAACAGAATGATCAATACCGCAGAGTACAACTCTGATATTTTCTTCTTGAAATCCTCTTTCAATCAAATCCTCTTTTGTACTGTCAGATATAACTTCGATAAGCATATTGTCATAAACTTTAACAAGAGGTTTCTCAAAGAGATAGACATATGAAGCTAATGGCAATGAAACTTCTTTGAAAACCGTAGTTCCAAAAAGATGAGGAACAACAGGGAGTACCGGAGATGTTACCCAGAGAGGAGAATAAAAAGGGATCTTATTGATATCATCAACAACTATATCATATTCATTAAAGCGTAAATTATTAATAAAATATCTTCTTACATCATAGTTAAAAGTTGATCTCTTTCCAATTCTGATAATTTGAATCCCATCAACTATTTCTTCTTCAGGTAAGTTATTGAATTTTGAGCACAATAATGTAACATCATGCCCTTTTTTTGCAATTCTTGAAAATATCTCTTCAAGATGTATCTCAGCCCCACCTCCGAAAGGATTTTTCCTATCCCCCCAGTTAAGAAGAAGAATATTCATTTTCAATAACCTCTAAAACTTTCACAAGAGCCTGTCGAACACTTCTTTTTGGATTCCATTTTGTGAATTCTTTAATTTTATCACAAGAACCTATCTGATATGGAATATCTGTGGATCTCAGAAGATCTTCATCAATTTCTATACAAGTTTTGATATCAGCAATTTCAATCATCTGGTGAAGGATATCCTCGATAGAGAATATTTCTTCGCCTGAAAGATTAAAAATTTCCCCCTTTGCTTCAATTTCCATAAACTTTCTGTAACAATCTACTGCATCATGAATATTTATAAAACTTCTGAAGGTTTTAAGATTTCCAACCTTTATAACAGAAGGTATTAAGTTTAATTTAATTTTTACAATTTGACTTGCAAATGACGGTATAACAAATTTTGTGCTCTGATGTTCTCCTAATTGTGGAAAGGGACGAATAATAGATGCATTTAGATTATAAGAATTTACATATTGCAATACCAATCCTTCTCCAGCGGCTTTGCTAGATCCATAAGGATTCAACGGTTTCAAAGGGAAGTCTTCATAAACCGGATCATGTCCTGTATTACCATATACTTCAGAAGAAGATATAAAAATAAATTTTGTATTCAGGTTATATTTTTTTATTATATCAACAATATTTAAAGTACCTATAACATTGATCCTAAAAGTTTCATCGGGATTATTGTGAGATAAACCAACACTTGATTGAGCTGCAAAATGATAGATAATTTCAGGTTTTATTTTTGTTAAAATATTTTTAAGTTTTTCATATTTTAAAATATCACACTTTATGGAATTGACCCCTTTTGGAATCAGATTTTCGGTAATTAAATAAGTTCCATAGATTTTATTATCACTATTTAGCAAAGCTTTAGCTAAATGTGAACCTACATAACCATCACATCCTGTAATTATTACTTTCATTAATTTTCCTTGTAGCAATAGAGATTTTAATCTAACATTCTTATATTTTCTCTGTGAAAATGCAAGCACATATATTAACATTATAATAAGCAATAAAAAACATTTACAGGTAACAATAAGTTGCAAATTTCAAGTAACAAGGAAAAAATGATTATTACAGAGATTTTACATTTTCTAAATTTCTATTTTTCTTTATTTTCTAAATATTCTAAATTTTTACATTTTCTAAATTATTAAACTCAGAGAAAATAATTATCAATTAGACAAAATTAAGAATATGGAATAAAATAAATTATGTGTATTTCTTCGTTTGATGATTTTAATTTTTATTTAAAGATAGATTTATATGAAAAAGCCTTAAAAGCTTTAGCGTCAATAAAGATAAAAGATAGTAAAATTTTCAAGGAAGAGCTTGCAAGAAGATATGAAAATCTCGGTGATACACTTCCTCTTTACAGAGATAGGATATTAAGAGAGATTGCATTGACTGCTTACAAAAAAGCACAAAATTTATACAATATGGTCGGATTGGAGAAAAGAGCACTTTTTATTGAGGAATTAATCAAAAGCGATGAATTATTTATGCGTTCGGTATTTGAAATCAAGCTTGATCTGCGAAGAAAATTTAGATTAAATTATTTTTAAATACTCAAAGGTCGAACAATCTCCCTCTCATACATTTTTTAAGATATGAATATCTTTCATGATCCTTCTTTGCCAAAGATAAAATAAATTCCTCATAATGTTCAGTGTATTCTTTCCTGTCTTTTTCGATAAAAATTCCAATTGGAATTTTATTTTTTTTATCGACATCAGACAATTCTTTATATTTATTTATTGGGATTGTAATATCTTTTATCCAATCCATCAAAAGTTTGGATGATTTCATCTTGTTTCTTTTCCCATATTGTATAGGACAGAAACTCAAAATTTCAACAACCGAGAATCCTTTATATTTTAAAGCTTTCTTAATAATATTATCTAAGGCTGGAACATGTATGGCTGTACTTCTTGCAACAAATCCTGCTTCTGCTCCCATGGCAAGTTTAACTATGTCAAAAGGTGTATCGATATTACCATAAGGAGAAGTCGAAGCTATTGAATATTCAGGGGTTGTCGGAGAAAATTGTCCCCCTGTCATACCATAGATATTGTTGTTGAAAATCAATGCAGTAATTCCGATATTTCTTCTTGCTGCATGTATGAAATGATTCCCGCCGATTGCTACGGCATCCCCGTCACCCATTACAGAAATAACATTTAATTCAGGTTTTGCAAATTTAATCCCTGCAGCAAAAGGGAGAGAACGACCATGAGTTGTATGTAATGTATTGAAATCCACATATCCAGGTGTTCTGCTTGAACAGCCAATACCTGATACAAGTGCAATATCATTTTTTTTCCATTTTAAACTGTCGATTGCCCTTATCAACGAGGAAAGTATAATTCCATGCCCACAACCGGGACACCAAATATGGGGAAGTTTATCTTCTCTTAAATAAGAATGCACTATTTCAGTTTTCATTTTTCACTCTCCTTCTTCCCGTTTATTTACAGCAATAGCAAAATCGGGGCAGTAATATTCACACCTCAGGCATCCTGTACAATCTTCAGATCTAACAGCATATGCCTTTAACAGAGAATCCAATTCGAGAACATTTTTTGGACAAAATTCCACACAAATATTACAACCTTTGCATAATTTTTTATTAACTCTTATTGTAAATTTTTCAGACACATTTTCTCCTTTTATATTAAAAAGAATCCATTATTTGAATTATGAAATAATTGATTAATTTTTTTGAATCTTTTAGACTTTGTAAATATTTTTCAGATATCTTTTTGTCATTATTGCTTTCGAAATAATAAAAAGATGGAATAGTATTTCTCAATTCAACCAGATCTATTTCATTATTCATAGCAAGAGTAAGTCTTGTCAGTTGTCTTAACTCTTTAAATTCTCTCAGGTAAATGTTTAACTCTTTCCACCGATCTTTGTTTTTCTTGTCAATCAATGATAGGTTTTCAATTAACTAAATACTGGAATTAAATTTTAATTTGTACCTTGCTTTAAAGATCAGAAGCATCCTTTCAATATCATTTATTGCTCCGGGTGCTTCTTTTACAT
>CBDUTX010000211.1:0-4719 GCA_965370235.1 uncultured Desulfuromonadaceae bacterium
TCTCAGTTATAATTACCAGTCAAACTATGCTTCATATAAATCCTGATGATTCGTATTTTAACTCAAAAGGAGAAATATCATAATAAGATTTTCTATCTGAATATATTAAAGAAAAACCATTATTGTAAAATTTCACTCTGTGCTTCTTAAACAATGAATTATAAGCTACTTTGTCAGTTCGACACAATTCTTAAGGTTATGTGTTTATAAATTTGAACTTATTTTGCTTTAACACTCATACATATATCAATAATGTGATGTTTTTCTGGATGTTCTTCAGGATTATTTAAATATATTTCATAACTAGGTCGTGACATGTCTACTTCGTAATTATTTTTATTCATCCATTCGACCACAACATTCCATGCTGGTCCATATTCTTCCGGTCCTGTTAATTCAGTATGCATTACAGCATATTTTCCACCAGGTAAAACTTTTTTTTGTATGTCTCCATCTACTTTTGTATCTTCAGGAATACTTATACACAAATCTAGCTTCAGTTCATCAGGAGGGGTAATTTTGGGATCATCTTGATAAGAGGATAAAAATATCGATTTTGGAGAGATTAATCTTTTTGGACCAGCCCATCCGCAAAGTTTATTAAATAAATTGGCAAAAATTTGAGGGTTGCCCATATAGTTACCAGTAAATGAAACAAATGCAACTTGTCTTTCTGCAAGCTCTTTAATGTTCGGTTGTTCATTCTTCATAAATTTCTCCTTTCTTGTTTAAAATTTCATTTGTTTTTTTCTTTCTTGATTTGACAAGTTATACTGGAAGCATATCATTGATTTCCCACATATGTTCAGCATTGCATGAAGGACAACATTCCTTTTGAATTTGATCAAGATCAGCACAATGTTCACATACTGCAAAGACAGCGTTAACTGGACATACTCTGCATTTTGCAACTTGTACCACTCCTGCAGCACCCAATAAAATGCTAACATCATAATTGGTCCCACATTTGCTACATTTTACCATTTTTCTTTCTCCTTTTATTATCAATGTTTGTTTAATCTCTCATCTATAATTATGTCATTATTCTTCTATAAACCTACTGCTTTTTATATCCTCTGAAGTGGAATGATGCATCTCGCTGGTGGGAATGGAGCATGGCGGAATTGTACTACAGAGAGTTCTGACACATGCAACATTTTTTGTAATTTTTTAAATGTGCCTCACCCTGAGCAATGCAAGAGTTACATATAAAGAGATTCACACCTTCATAAGGAATAACTGCACAATTTGGATCACCATACATTGATGCCTGTACTGGTTTTTGACAGAAGCCACAAACACCTGTTTGATTTTTAAGCATTACCGCAGCAGCATACTTGCCCCCATTGTCGTAACATTCCTGCGAACAATATGGTTCCCCAAATCCTCCTCGAATTATCATCATATCCTTCTTTTGTATTGAAGACTGATGATCCTTAATAGCTTTTAATGCTTCTGTTGTTCCAATCTTTTTTAAGGCTCTTACTGCTTCTTTCCTGACGCATTCAATTTCATCTTTAAGAGCAAGAACAAGCGGTTTTACAGCTCTTTCATCTCCTATCTTACCTAAAGCTTCTGCTGCATCTCTTCGGACCCATTCATCTTCATCTTTATTCTTAAGAGCCAGAATAAGAGGTTTTACAGCTCTTTCATCTCCTGTTTTCCCTAATGCTTTTGCTGCATACAATCGGACCTTTTTATCTTCATCCTTAAGAGCCAGAATAAGCGGTTCTACAGCTCTTGTATCTCCTGTTCTTCCTAAAGCTTCTGCCGCTGCCTTTCGAACATCTTTATGTTTATCCTTAAGAGCCAGAATAAGCGGTTCTACTGCAAGTTTTCCTATTCTCAATAAAGCTACTGCTACTGCATGTTGTATCTCTATATTCTTATTATTCAAAGTTTTGTTTTTTTCTTGTTCACATATCTTACCTAAAGCACCTGCTGCATTCCATCGGACCCAAGCATGTTCATCTTTAAGAGCCAGAACAAGCGGTTCTACTGCAAGTTTTCCTATTCTCCCTAAAGCTTCTACTGCTGCATCTCGTATCACTATATCCTTATTCTTCAAAGATTTAATTAGTTTGTCTATGTTCTTTTCTTGTTCCCACTTCTTTACTTTTTTAACACTTGTTTTCCAAAACATTATTTTTCCCCTTTTATAAACAATAGAAATTAATTAAATTTTTTTCTGTTTATCTATAACTTATATATCTCTTTTCTACATCATTTTTTAAATATTATAATCTTCCAGATATGAATATATCAGTTGTTTTATAGTATTAAGTGTAAATTTATTTAAGTCCTGTAAATTGTTTATATCAAAGGACGCTAATCTCCAATACAACATTACTCTACTTCAATTATAGTTACCCGTCAAACCATACTTCATATAAACTTTGATGATTCATGTTTTAACCAAGCAAACATGAAGTATCATGGTGAAATTTTTGTCCTGAATTATTCAAAATAATATACTTATACTAAAATTTCACACCATGTTTCTTGATTAATAGATTGAGATTTATCTTGTTAGATAGATATAATTCTAAAGGGAAGATTTTCCATAAATTTCTATCAAACAAAATAGTTTTTAGTTTTTAAACAGGCTATCATCATCATGTAAATCGTTTAATAGTGTACAAAAATATTCATATAGGCTTGATTATTAATCCCTGGTTTTATAGCAAATATTGAGAAAATAATTTTACCAGGGAAGTACAATACTCTGATGTCTTCATAAAAAAGAAAGCATTTATTTCTTTTTATCGCATCAATATCATCTTCCTTGTCTCAACAAGCTCATTGTCTGTTTTTAATTGGTAGAAATAAACACCATTGGAAATATTACCACCATCAAAATTGACAGAACGGTTGCCTGTTGTTTGAAATTCATTAACTAAAGTTTGAACCATTCTGCCGGAAAGATCGTAGATGGTTAATGTCACATAACTTGAGTTTGGAAGGTAGTATGTTATTCTTGTTGTGGGATTAAACGGATTTGGAAAATTTGAAAGTTTATACTCAATTACATTATAGGTAGAATTAAAATCCTCTTCAAAGACTCCAACAAGTTCATTATTGAGAATTTGAAAAGAACAATCGGTAGAAATATAAAGATAATCGTTTGTATACGTTAAACCTCTGCACCAACCTGCAGTTTGAAAGAATTCCTCACGAAAAGGAGCACCGGGATTGCTCACGTCTATTTCAAGCAAACCGCCTATTAAGTTTGCAATATAGGCATAATCTCCATTAACATAGATATTCGAATAACTGGAAAGATCACTATCAAAATATGATCCGACAATCTGGGGAACATTGATAACACTGATGTCAACTATTTGAAGTTGTTCCTGAGTAATAACATAAAGTAAATTTTCTACTACTAAAATACCTGTTACTTCTCCGACAGCAGTGAAAGACGTAATTATTTGAGGATTTAAACTATCATTTACATCCACGATCCATACTTCACCTCCGGAATCTCCAATAAAGGCATATCCGTTATCTACATATATTTTACTGCCATCTTCTGTTCCGAGCGTAATAGAACTTATTAATACCGGATTTGAGGGAATCTGCATATCTGTTATCTGAAGAGAGTTGCCCACCACAAGATATGTGTATGGATCACCGGCAAATATGTCCTCTACATCTGCCGCATATTCTCCGGCATATACCGGTAGATCAGGATTGCTAATATCGACAATCTTAACGAGGGCATTCATAATATCCGGAATATATGCATAGTTATCATTAACAGCAAGTGTGAAACTAAAACTGGGATATCCCATAGAATAATTTCCTCTGGGAAAAGGATTATACGGATCACTTATATCAATAATATTAAGTCCACTATTAAAGAAATCACCTACATCTACTATGTAAGCAAAATTACCTGAGACCTGTATTTCGCGTGAATAATAAGTTTCCACATTAATACTTCCTTCAAGTACAAAGTTCAATGGATCTTGTATATCCTGTATTTTTATAGAATTGGAGCTTACTTCAAACAGTCTGTCATTATCTACAAATAGATTTCCGCTTCTTCCATAACTAACTGCTACAAAAGGATTTCTAGGATCAGATACATCTATCACAGCGATCTCTGAAGGAGTTGATACAGATATAACTACATATTGGGAATTTATCATTGCTATGCGCATTACCGATCCGACAAAATCAATATTTGAGACCAGTGATGGATTCAAAGGATCAATTACATTTACTATATTAAATCCAGCCGAACCGGAAGCAAGATAAGCATGTCCATTTTCTTCAATAAGCTTATTTGTACAACAAATATCGTTTAGCTCCGAAACAAAAGTGGGATTTTCCGGAGTTGTGATATCAAGGACAGTAAATCCCGCACCTCCCGTTGACGAGATAAAAGCATAATTGCCTGATATATCAAGTCCCACAGCGCCTGATTTCTCATAAAAGCCAATGGAATCCGGTTCTGCAGGATTCTGAACATCCAATACCCAGAAGCCGGTGCCATCAACCACAAAAAGATCAGTATCTCTGAGATACAGAGTATGTGCCCTCTTCAGCGAGTAAGTTGAGATAAGTTCCATATTGTTTATGTTAATTATTCTCACGCCTTCGTGGTCGCCTATATAAGCATAGTCCCCTTCTATTAAGATATCATTCACACCCATTATCTGTCCTTGTTTTAAAGTGTATAATGGAGTATAAATCCTAGAAAGAAATTCAGGA
>CBDUTX010000212.1:0-4674 GCA_965370235.1 uncultured Desulfuromonadaceae bacterium
TCAAGTGCAACACCACTGTGGGAATATTTGGACTGTGGTGGTTATGTTACTTCTGTTTCAATAACTCCTGATGGAGAAGTAGCTATATCTGGCTCATGGGGGGATATTCCAAATCTCTGTGATGATATACTTGTCTTTGAAAACGATTCCGGAAATCCTATCTTTTCTTACTCATCTCCAGGTTCAATTTACTCAGTTGATATATCTGACGATGGTGAATATGCAGCCGCTGGTGGGAAAGCAATTCATGCTTCTATATCGGGTAATGGTGGCTATGTCTATGCTATTAAAACTGATCATCTTTTAGGTGTTGAAGAAATTTATGCTACAAATGAAGATGGTTCGTTGCTTGAAGTATATCCAAATATATCTGAGAATAATTTTGTTATACATTATTTCTTGGATAATAGTTCTTATGGATTTTCCTCTTTACAGATATATGATATTCAGGGGCGCATAATACGTACTTTTCCCACTTCAGAACTATCATCAGATAACTCTATAAATTCAATAGTCTGGGATGGCACTGATGATTCAGGTCAAAAAGTTTTCCCCGGAGCTTATTTCGTCCGGTTGATTACAGATGAATTTTCAAGCACAACAAAGATATTATTAATAAAATAATTATATACAATTAATATTAATATCAAATAAATGGAGTAACAAATGTCAAAATATTATATGTTTTGTATATTGCTTTTTTTAACATCACAAATATTTAGTTCAACCTGGACAGTTGACACAACCGGGATTGAGGGCGATTCACTTCAGTTTGCAATTATTGCAGCATCAATTGATCCTGGAATAGATAGTGTTCTTGTGATGAATGGAACTTACCATGTGGCAATAAATGGTGATTCAGGTCTCTTTATAAAAAGTAATGTTGTTTTACAAAGTTCCGGTGGGGCTACAGCTTGTACTCTCATAGCTATATCAGAAGACAATTTAGATACAGCATATCATGTAATAACACAAGAAAATGAATATGTTGATGATTTTGTAATAGAAGGATTTACAATAACAAAAGGTTATGCAAGAAATTCTGATGATAAAGGTGGAGGTATTTTCCTATATCAGATTTGTACCGGAAGTTCTAATTACGGAATAATCCGGGATAATATAATAACAGAGAACATATCTTCAAATGATGGTGGTGGTATTTACATTAGTGATGGAGATACAACTTTTACAATAACAAATAATGTTATCGAAGGAAATACAAGTACAAATGGAAAAGGTGGAGGGATTTGTATTTTCAGCAATTCATCTGCAACAATAATAAATAATTCAATAATAAATAATTTTGCAGATGATGGTGGAGGAATATGTATTTCCGGAAATAGCTGTGCTCCGGTTATTAAAAATAATTTAATAAATTGTAACACAACAGTTGGTGATGGCGGGGGAATATTAATTTATTGCAGCTATAATACCGACTTAACACCACAAATAATTGAAAATGAGATAATGAACGATTCTGCAAAATATGGCGGAGGGATATATATTTATTCAGCTTATTCTTCAAATATCTCACCACTGATAAGGGGAAATAGAATAATTGGAAATTATACTACTCTATATGGAGCTGGGATTTATGCTTATATCTATCCTGAAAATTCTTTATGTTATCCTGTTATTATTTGTGACACAATAAAATATAATTATGCTAACGGGGAAAGTGGTGGAATTCACTGGGTTGGTGGTGATCATGCAATTATCGATTCCTGTATTATTGTAGGTAATATGGCTGATACAGCATCAGACAGAGCTGGAGGAGGATTATCAATATGTGCTACAGACCTTACATTTAGCCACAGCTTAGTAGATAGCAATATTGCAAAATATGGCGGAGGTATTTATCTTTCTTTTGGTGGCTCTCCAACACTTGATGATATTACTGTTACTAATAATCATTCTTCTTATATTGGAGGAGGACTTTGTGTTGGTGTAACAGATAATCCAATAATTAAAAACAGTTTGATACACAACAATAGCTCAACTACAAATGCAGGTGGGATTTATATAAATAACTCACATCTGTTATTAGACAGCAATTTAATAACATATAATACCTCAGATAAAGGTGGAGGAATTTCAATCTACAGAGCATTTCCTACAATCAGAAACAATACAATAGCAAACAATGCATCTACAATAAGATATGGTGGTGGTATTTATTTATTTCAAACTGGTAATTGTACTATCGAGAATAATGATATAATTTTTAATAACTCTAATGATGATGGAGGAGGATTATATTTAGAAAGTTGTTCACTTATCACTGTATCTTTTAATAATATATCTAATAATATAGCAGCTGATGGTGGTGGTGGAATTCAAGCTGTCTTTTCTCCTATAGATCTACAATATAATGTCTTTAGTTATAATGAAGCTTATGTTGGAGGAGGACTATATATCAATTCATGTAGCCCTGGTATTTTTAATATGGAGGGGAATATAATTAGTTACAATTCTGCCAATGAAGTTGGCGGGATATACAATTGGTGGTCAGATATTTCTCTTAGGAATAATACTATATATAATAACCATGCATCAACAGGCAGTGGAAGCGCATTATACAATGATCTTCACGGATCCTCAATAATAAATCACTGTGTTTTCGGAAATAATACAAATGCTTTCGACCAATATGCAATTTATGCTGGTGGTGACTCTGTTTATATTGACAGCTCATTTATAGTTGACAATGCAGGACTTGTACAAATCCCTTCATCAGGTGGTGAATTTTCAATTTATAAGTCAAATATTTATTTTAACACTTCCCAACCTGATATAGAAATCTATAATTCCTCTACAAGTGTTATACCTCTTACTAATAATTTCTGGTGGGATACAACAGAAGTGAGTATTTCAGAGAAGATATATGGAACAAACAATCATACCCCCTGGGAGAATGATTTTATATCCGGTATTCCCGGAGAACCATTATCTGTTGATTCAATAATAATTTATGATGATTCTACTTATTCAAATTCAGTTGACTCAATTGATGAACCAGGAACCCTTTATCTGAGAGTTTATGGTGAAGATAGATCTCCTGATATTCATGAAGCCGCAGTAGTAATTGTAAAATCTAATATTTATATAGATGGTATTGCTGTTGCACTTATAGAAAATGATACAAATTCAGGAATTTATCAAGGTGAATTATATTTACTGGAATCTACAGTAAATGACTCTGTTAGATTGGATGATATTTATCAACTTATAAAAGTTGATTCAACATCTGATCTCATCATGGTATATGCAAACACCGATACCTCTATTAAGTATAATGTTGTATATAAGTTTTTTGTGAATGTAGAAGAACAACAATTACCACAATTACCAACTATATTTAGCTTCTCCCAAAATTTACCCAACCCTTTTTATGAACATACTGTTATAAATTATCAATTACCTGAAGAAGTTATGGTCAATATAAATGTATATGATATAAGCGGCAGAAAAGTTTGTGCATTATTTAACGGAATTCAAAATCCCGGATATTATAATATTATTTGGAATGGATATGATAATAATGGTGAGAAATTAGAATCCGGAGTTTATTTTTATAATATAACAGCTGGTGAATATTATTCTATTAAAAAAGCGATATTATTAAAATAACATCTTCAATATCGAAGACGACAGTTACCTGCCGAAAGACTATATCTGAGATGTGGAACTGGTTTCAGTTCAACCAATCAAAATAACTAAGGATGGTAAAACTCTCCGGATTTTTTATTGTTAAGGTAATAAAAATTTATTCAATTTTTCGCTTTGACTGGATTTAACCATTGATATATTATTGTAAAAAGAGTAAATATGAAAAAATTTTATATTATATCTTCTTTGATGACAGTTCTATTTTTATCTCTCCAAGCTAATTTTGGTTTCTGGTTTTCTCCCGGTTTTAATGAAAATAATAGAAGAAATCAGACCGGTTTAAGTATCGCTTTTGGTATGAGAGAAAGACTGTTTCAGTTCTGGGGGTTCGGTGCTGAATTTGGATTGATAGACAATGCTGACATAAGTTCAGCTGATGTTTATGATTTCGGATACTATCATATTCCCGAAGACTATATTTACATTGGAAAAAAATATGTCGGTCCTCAATGGGGTTTTGATATAATCGGATTTATTAATCCTACAGATCTGATTTCTCTATATGGCAGCGGAGGATTGTATTTCAGACAGTATGGAGACATGATGTTCAATGAATGGCTGAGTATTTACCATCCAGGTTATGGTGAATTACATTATGAGATTGAAAAAGCTTATTCAGCTGGTATTCATTTAAATTTCCCTGTTAATTACATGACATCTTTAATTGTTGGTACAGGATATCATTCGGTTAGAGGTGGACTGATATCTTTTGGGTTCAGCTTTATACCATTGAAATATCGAAAATATTAGATCTATTTTTCTTCGTTGTTTCTATTCTTTTAATTCGCTGCAATAATCTTGAGCTCAATAATTCTACAAATATTTCCACTAATCTGCTTTAAAAACTTAAATCTTATGAAGATAAAAAACCTGATTCCTATTTCTTTTTTAATAAAGCAGGGAAATATATTTTTACACAATCAGGGCATAATCCATGTGTAAATTTTAGATCAGAATGTTCACTTATATACTCTTCAATTTGTTCCCAATAACCTTTATCATCTT
>CBDUTX010000213.1:0-4593 GCA_965370235.1 uncultured Desulfuromonadaceae bacterium
AAAACCAACTTAGGGCTGTCATAATAAGTTGTATTATCCGGTCCCAATACATCATTCGATTGAAGATCAATATCCATATACCGGACAACATAAAGATACCCGTCTATAGCAATAAAAGCTGCAAGATACGGAGTAGTACTTGCCCTGTACATATCATTTACAGCACAGGAACCTATTATGCCTCCTTTCCAGTCATGAAATATTAGATCTCCTGTCGGAAAGAACCATTCAACAGCCTGATCAGAGTATTTTGAAGGATCTAATTTAAAAACACCACCTCTCCCTCTTATATATTGCTTTTCAACGGAGATCAAAAGACAATTGTCTTCTGTGACAACCGGAGAGCCATCTAAATCAGAACCAATATAAAAATCCCAGTCAATAGAATCCGTATCAATATTATATCCATAAACATGTCCTGATCCTGATGTTATATATATATGATTGTCTATTCGTGACGGGGAGGATTCTATAACTAAATTTCCCTCATGCTTAACAATATCACTATCGATATAGAGGGTAAATTCACCGAGAACTTCAGGTTGTAAATATACATTTGTAGTTTCTGCAAAAACGGGATCAGGATTTATTATTGTAAATATTCCATTCTCAAGTCCAATATAAAGTTTATCATCGAGGATCAGGGCAGAACCATCAACATCTCTGCTGTAGCTGTAAGTTCTTTTTACATTGAATCTCCATAATTCCTCACCTGTGAAAAATGAAATGGCTCTTAAACTCGGCACAATAAATGAAGATAGAGTATTACTGTTACCTAATCTACTTCCCTGAATAATTACTACTCTGTTCTCTTCTTCTACTGCAATTTCATTTATCCATATTGAACCGGTGCCCTTAATTATATCATCAAATTCATACTGCCAGATAATTTCACCGGTTAAAGCATTGATTTTTTTTAATCTGTGATCATAAGCACCCTGAATTATAAACAATATACCTTCTTCCTCGACAAGAAGAGGTTGTCCGGTCCAGCCACACCCATACCATCTTCTCGCTCCTCCTTTCGAGACCAAATTCGTAATACCACTCCCGAGGTGAACTCTCCAGATTATATCAAGTTTATCGGGTGGATTTTCACCATAGAAATTCCTTCGTTCATTGCCAAGAAATGTCCCGACTCTTACAACGATATCTTCATTTTGAAAAAGCCAATTCTTTGGTGGATTCAGTAATTTAAGAAAATTTTCAAAGTAATCAACCTGAAATGTCAAAATGAAAAAAAAAGAAATTCTGATACTAGTTTTAAATATGTTCTTCACTTATCAGTTATATTAACTGATAATCTGTAATAAATATAGTTTTAATAAATCAACCCGAGTGATTGATTATGTAATATTTCCTTTAAAATTATTTTAAAAATATTTTATTTGGTTCCTCCAAATTCCTTCATCAAAATATCATCCCAGTAGTCAGCAAAAAATCTTAATTCATCAACCATTATCTTCAATTCATTTTCATCCATTCCTTCACATTCTCTCGTTGACAAAAGCATGACAAGATTACCTCTTACGGCAAAATAAACTCCAACATTTGTTGAATTTAATTCTAAAAGTTTCCTGTAAAGAGGAAGAATATTTTCTTCAGGAAGTTTCATTATCATACCGCCTATTTCAATACAGTCAACAACACCATGGTTTTTACCCTTATCATTTTTAAACAACTCGATATGAAATTTTGCTGAACCCTGCGTCAAAAACCATAAATTCTTTTTTTTATCCTTCAGTGCATTCGGGTCTAAATTCCAATCTTTCAATAATTTTTCAACCATTTTAATTGAAGATTCAAGCGGTGTAGATTCATTTCTTCCAAACATTCATTCCTCCTTTTTATTTTAATTAAATACAATATCATATAGTTATATGAAAAACCAAAATAATTTCCATATAATAGTGTAGAGGTGGATTCCAAATCCACATTTTTATTTCCATGACTGTAGGAGCAGGTTCTAAACCTGCCTTAAATTAACCTACCCATACAATTTTCAATTTCATCAAATATACATTCTCTATTTTGAGTATAATTTGTTATAATACTTTTTATCAATTTCTTGTAATTAATTATTTAATAGTATTATTGCCAACATTCTGTATAAACTGCATTTTAATGCAGCTTATACTTTATTGGACAATGGTTTTATTCTCTTTTAAAGTCCACTTTGATTACTTTAATCAAGTCAGTTTGTCCGTCAAGGTAAGTTCCTTTCGGACCATAAGTTGTTGCTATTATTACTTTTCCCAATTCTGTAATTTCTTAACTTGTCGTGAAATTTTTCCCTTTATTTTCTTGTAGGATGGTGGCGGTCCTGTTCTTACCTCTTTATCATCAATATATAATGCATCAGCAATTCCCCACTCCAGCAGGACTTCTCTGTCAAATGTATTTATCTCTCTAAATATTACTTTATCCCCAAATTCTGATACAGCTCTTTTTGCTCTTTCAAAGACAATATTTTGAGCAGGACACCAACCGTTTATAAATCCTGTTACAGTTACCTTGTCAGAGATCTTCTCTGGTTTTTTCTTTCTTCTGATCCATTTCGGCGGAATTGAATCATCTGTAAATGGCTTCCATAAAAGGACAGGTCCGAAAAACCCTAGTTTATCCACCTTAGTGTATCCCTGCTTTTTAAACCATGCTGCCTTCATCCAGAATGGTAGAGGAATTCCCCAAGCCACTATGCCCTTTGCTCCCCTATCTTTTACATCATTCTCAGCTGCTTGGAGCAATGCTTTCCCCATCCCTTTTTTCTGAAAGTTCCCTCGTCCCTTTTTATATCCATGAACCCAAATACAATTGATGAAATACAGATCTTTTCCATCTGCAAAAGAGTACTCAATAGGGATATACTGAATCATACCCCCAACTTTACCATTATCATCAAGAGCTATTTTTACTCCAAGTCCTTTGCCATTCATCTTATTGCACCAGCATTCCTTATGATTTCCTCCCTCTTTCATTTCATCACTCCAGTCCTCAAGGCATACATAGTACAACTTCTTATGTTCCTCTGTTAAATCAATTACTTTCATTTTAGCTCCTTTATTTATTTCTTGAACAATAATTTATTCATATTCCAATTTTTATGCGAGCAATTATTGCTAACATATATATATTCATTATTCTTACACCTTTAAATTGCTGGAATATAAACAATTGTTTAAATTTTCCATTAACAATTATATCACTTCTATTTAAAAAAAACATTTACAGAGTTCATTATCTTATCAATGTATTTTTGGATAAACAATGTTTCGGATAACCTTTTTTAAAAAGTGCCAGTTTTTTGAATCAGTGTTAATCCGTTTGTTATGTGCTGATGTTATATCCAGATTTCAGATTTACTAAAAACGGTTTTTTATTAGTCAAGGCTTATCAAGGACAGTCGGTGCTGGAGGTGGATTACTGTTGTCGTCACTCATTTTACGCCAATGTGGACTTCCCCCGGGAGGAATTGAGATTATGATACTGCCTTGTTTGGGCTTCAAATTTGATAAACTTGCTTCATAGCTTCCGTCCGTCGTAAGGATATCGGCTTTACATTCTTTAAGGGCTAGTATGGATGAATCATGCGGGAACATATACCGTGTTCCAACCACGGAGGTGCTAAGTTCCTGTTTAGTGGAAATGACGGCTAGATTGGGACTCATTTTTTCATAAACATCCAGTGGGGAACTGTGCATGCTGCCATGGTGCGCGACTTTAATTGTATGGCAGGATAGATAATTAATCATTTTATTCACTAGCGGTTTATGTTTAGCCTGTTTTTCCAATTTGGGAAACTCCTGGGTTATGTGACTCCAAGAGTCAAATTCCGCATCGCCGGCGAGGATCGCTACTGATTTCCCTGCTTTCCGGATATCTTCCTGGCTCATATTTCCGACATACTCCTCGGATTTAATGGACAGGGCATCTCGACTATGATGTTCGAGCCGTAAAACGATCGAGGCATTATTCATATCCACCCCATAAGTCGCATACCGATTTCGCAGCAGAATGGATGGAGCAAGAATGGTTATACTGACATTTCCGATATATCTCTCCATCCCGGATGAAGCACGGATCGTTCGGGTCGGTTTTGATTTAAGGGTTGTGAGGATCTTGCGATATTCGTTCAAATTATGACGGAATCCGCTGTCCCAGAACTCTGTGGGCACGAAATCATTGTCAGTCAGCAGAGAATTTATACCTAGGATATGATCCCTGTGTGGATGGGTAGCACAGATAAATTCTACATGGAACGAATTCTCTGTATGGAGTCTGATATAATTTTTGGTTTTTTGGGCTCTGTAACAGTCAACTATGCCAATAGGAAAGATATTGTTAGCCTCACGCGGAAACCGAATAACAATATTATCCCCGAATCCGACATTAAGAACACTGATGACCAGATCATTTTGCTTGATATTATAATTTGCCATTTTTCTCACCTTTGGCTAAAATCTCGTAATAGAGAGTTTTAGTATTTTCTTTGACATCATCATCGATCTGTATGAATGCCTTTTCGCCGGGACGAATAAAATATCGCTTTACTTTTTTGTCCCCGCTCTGTTCCTCTTTTACTTCAAATGCTCC
>CBDUTX010000214.1:0-4456 GCA_965370235.1 uncultured Desulfuromonadaceae bacterium
TGCACTTGAACTGTCAAACATTGCTATTCTTCCTGCATCACCGGTAGTTATTGTTTCAAGAGATCCGATTACTATTGTTTTTCCGCTTTCAGAGACATCCACCGAACTAACCCAATTATAATATCCTGCAGTAGGCGGAATATAATAAGACCATTTTTGTTGATATGAAGAACCATTCCATGAATATGTATAAAGATGGCCATAATAATCACCACGACATATAATTTGTCCATCTGAAGACATAGCTCCACAGCAGGATTCATAAGGATTTGTACAAGACCATCTTAAAGTTCCACCTTCAAAGAGATAAGAATTATTCCTTGTTACTAAAAAGATTATATTTCCATCTACAGAGACATCGAGTCTATATACAGCTGATGATTCAGGAATTGCATAAGCCCATAAAGAATCACCTGTAAGAGCATTTAAGGAAAAGATTAATACCTTATTTGTAGAACCATAACTATTATAATATGCCAGAGTTAATTTTGATCCATCATTTGAAAATTTTATATGATTTGACCACATGCTGGGTGGAAAGCTTTTTTTCCATATTGGTGTGCTTGATCCGGGTCGATAAACATATAGAGTATCTAAAAAATCAAAATCAAATATGCTTGATGCAAGTAAAGTGTCTGAATCATCTGACCAACTGTCAACTGTTCCATATGGATCATCAAATTGAGAAAGTGAAAAATCCCAATTTGGTATACTGGAACTTATATCAAATAATTGTAATCTTTCATTATTCAGCCCCTGAAACACCCATATATATTTCCCATCAGGAGTTATTGACACTTTTTCAGCAATTGATACTCCATCTGCTTATTGCCATAACATGTGAACTCTCTTTTATGAATTAATCATATAATTTCTGATTTCTATTCTGTTTTCTTCCATGGCTTGAATTGGATAAAGTTGTTTTACTGTTTTACAGCTCCCATCTTCAATAATTCTATTAATGCCAATATCATTCAAATGCATGGGCATTATTAAAAGAATAACAAGTATATTTAACATTTAAGCATCCTTTTATCTGAGCATTATTGCTTTATCTATTTTCTTAAAATCTTCTGAAATAAAATGTACAAAATAAATTCCCGGAAGTACTCTCCTGCCTGAATCATCAGTGCCACTCCATACTACCGATAGTTGATTATTATCTGATGAAACTTCAGAGCTGGAAAAAGAACGGATAATGCGACCGGATATATCACAAATCTGTAAAGTGTAAGGTGTATTTTGATATGTATTATTTACACCTAATGAATACATAATTATTGTTTTTCCTATAAATGGATTAGGATTAATTTCAAGATATGGAACACAGGAGGTGAATTGATGATCTTCAGTAACACCTGACGATAAAATAGAAAAACATGAATCGCTGACATCTTCATTTTGATTAAAACCCTTATCATAAGCAATTATCTTGACAAGGCAACTATGAGAATATGTACCTGGAATTATCCATTCATATATAGAATCATTTGGTTCACCCGATGAGATAGAGAGCCATGTATTTCCATTGTCAGTTGAATATAAAATTGAAATTGAATCAATACTAATATTATCATTAGCAATCCAGTTAATTTCACATGTGTCTCCTGGTAGATAATATTCACCTCCATTGGGATAAATTACTTCAACAAATGGAAGTGCTTTATCATGTATTCTGCAGTAGATATCATCACTTCCTCTTCTATAAACAATCCAGGCATTACCCAGAGTATCAAAAGCAATTTCAGGCCAGTAATCCCTACTTGATGAGGTGACTATTTCTTCCTCCATATCAAAGTTTGTTCCGTTATACTTTGCAAGATAGATGTTATAGACACCTGATTCATTATTACCACACCATACAACCCAGGGAAGATCATTCTCATCAAAAGCAATAGATGGAAATTTATCTTGAAGTGTATCAGGAGTATTAACTACCTGTGGAGTTGACCAGTTTGATCCTTCCCACTTGGAGAAATATATTTCACCCCAAATATAGTCTTTTTTAAGAAATTTGTACCATACGATCCATGGAACACCATTAGAAGAAAAAGCAATTTGAGGTTTGCAATCAAGATTTGTATCAGGAGTTGAGATATAATTTTCTGTTTCCCAACCAGAACCATTCCATTTGGTATAGGAAATTTCACTTGTTGTGTCACTGTTAGAATCAATAATATCTTCACGCCATACAGCCCATGGATAATTTACAGATGAAATTGCAAGTGATACATCAAAATCAGAAAGTGCATCCGGTGTATTTATCAAGCCTAAAGGACTCCAGGAAATACAATTCCAGCGTGAAAATCCAATATCATAGCCATAAGCAAAAGCAGTCCAGATATATCCATCTCCTCCACAAGCAACATCAGGACTGTTACCAGGGCAGTAATTTAAAATTGTATCTTTAATAAATGTATTACCGTTCCATTTACTTAACATAGTTGCATTTGTGGAACTATAAATATAAGGCCAAACAACACATGGATTGCCATTTGTATCAACACTTGCGCCAAATGGATTTCCAACTTGATTTGGGGAATAATTAAGAATAGATTCAGGTTCAAAAGTTCCTGATATAAACCTGGAATAGTAATAATCTATAGAACCACCAGTTAATCCATACCAGAAAACAAAAGGCACATTAGATCCATCAACAACTATTTCAGGAACATGATCCATATCACCTCCATCATCTGCAGTGACTATTATCTCAGGAACCCAGTCACCAAAACAAAAACCCACATGAATGGTTATTAAGAGAAAGAAAAGAAATATTTTAGTGTTAAAATACATAACTACTCCTTTTTTATTTTTTGGATTTTAATAAAATCACTTTATTAAAAATATATTGATAATTATAATATATTTTATGTATGATAGATTTATTAATCATGACAAAAACCCTTATATAGTCTATGAAAGCGAATGATAATATTATTAATAGAAAATTTTATATAAATTGATTACAATATTTCAATGAAATTGCACAAAAAACATTCAACCTCATTCAAAAAGAAAGTACAAGCAGTTGAATATTATATCCAAACAGGTAAATCATTGAGAGAAGTTGGTTATTATTTTAATGTTTCATATAAAACACTTTGGTTCTGGGTGAAGTTATATAAAGCAGAGGGTAAAGAAAGATTAAAGTGTAGAAAAACTTCCAGGAAGAAAGTGTCTAATGATATTGAGATAAAAGTAATTCTATTAAAAGAGAAATATCCGGCATTGAGCATAGATAAAGCAAAGCAGATAATGAAAGGAAAAGGTTTTGATATATCAAATAAGGGTGTGTGGGAAATATGGAAGAAGTATGGATATTCTTATAGAAAGGAAAAAATCAAGAATGATCCACTTTGTATATTTATTGATTCAACACCTGAGTTGGAATATGAGATTAACAAAGCAAAAAAGCTTATTGCAAATGGAAAATTAAAGTGTGCAGCAGAGATATTGAATAAATATCATCGTCTGCCAGAATGTGATCTTTTAACAAGAATACCAAAAAAATTCCTTTCATTACAGAGAAAATTCGAGCTTTTATATATACAATACGGTCAAATTCCTCACAAACAGTATTTAATAGAAACCAGACATATCAGAAAAAGCCTTGAAAAAAGAGGATATATCTATTCTTCTATAATAGCCTGTTTTTTAGAATTAAAAATGTTAAACTGGTTTAAAAAACTTAATAAAAGAATTGAATTATTAAAGCATCTTTCTGAAATGATGGATGGAATTAATGACAGATCTTTTAAGTTTCATTTTTACGTACATCATGTATTGACTTATGGTTCTAATCTTCAACTCGACAAGACATTATATGCATTAAGAAAGTGTCACAAATTACTTTATCAACTTCCTTATCCATTTTATTGGGAAAGATTTGCAGACATCTTAACTTATGTCGGCAGATATCAAAAAGCATACTATTACTATAAAATGGCTTATGAAAATATTGAAGATAAATTATTTTACAATTATCTTATTTTGAAAATAATATTTTGTGGATATTGTATTGCAGGGAAATATTCTGGAGTGAAAAATTTTCTCTTAAAAATTCAATCCATTGAGAACTCAATAAATTATGCACCCATGTATTTTCTTGTTAAAGCCCAAGTATCTTTTGGCACTGGGAAACTAAATGATGCTTCAAAATATTTTGTAAAATCATTAGAAAGAGCTCGAAAAGATATGGAGATTAATTATATCTATGGTGCTTCTTTGGGTTTAGCAGAAGTTGCATTTGCTCTAAATAGAAAAGAGAAAGGTATAATTTATTTAAAAAAATATTTACCTTTGATAAAAAAACATAAACTTATATTTGAAGTATTAGTATTAAAATGTTTGATAAATAAAGAAGAAAATATACCTAATGAATTTTCAAAACATCATCATCCATTGTGTCTTCTAAAATTAATATTGAAAGCTAATAAAACATTAAAATTAAGTG
>CBDUTX010000215.1:0-4390 GCA_965370235.1 uncultured Desulfuromonadaceae bacterium
AGTAAGCATAACAGAAATGTGTTTAATTATCAGAGAAGAATCAGGTATTAACAAGACATATCTTTCAGGAGTTGTATTTCAAATCTCTTTGCTGTTGTATCTTGTCATAGTTATTCTTGAAAAGGAAAATTTCGAAGTTTATTTACATTCTTTGATTCCGGCAAATGACGGTGGTATTTCTCTCGGGCAGGTCTATGCAATTGCCGGAAAATTTATTAAATAGGAGATGATATGTGCTTAGGAATTCCAATGAAAATAATTGAGATCAATGGAAATATGGGATATGTTGAAATAAATAATGTCAAGCGGGAAATCGGATTAATGCTCATAGAAGATCCGCAGATAGGCGACTGGGTCATCGTTCATGCAGGATTTGCAATTTCAAAACTTGAAGAAGAAGAAGCTGAAGAATCACTGAAATTAATAACTATGGCAGCATCCATTGAAGATTGATTTTTACAATGTCCCTGAAGATTTGATAGATAAACTTCAATCTTTCCATTTAAATAAAAAAGTGAAGATTATGGAGGTATGTGGAACACATACAGTATCCATACACAAATACGGCATCCATAAACTTCTCCCAGATAATGTTACACTTGTTTCAGGTCCCGGCTGTCCTGTCTGTGTCACTCCTGCTTATTACATCGACCAGGCATCATATCTTGCTGCCCAAGGTTATAGTATCGTTACTTTCGGTGATCTTTTCAAAGTTCCCGGTGTCACCTCATCCCTGGAAATTGAAAGATCAAAGGGAAGGGATATCAGGATGGTATATTCTCCATATGACACGATTAAAATTGCAGAGAATCTTAATAATAATGTCGTTTTTCTTGCTGTAGGATTTGAAACAACCATACCCGGAATTGCTGTAACTGTGAAAAAAGTAAAAGAACTTCGCTTGAATAATTTAAAATTTCTCTTTGCATGTAAGATAATAGAACCAGCAATGAAAGTTCTAATTGAAGATACTGATATTGACGGTTTCCTCCTGCCTGGTCATGTCAGCACTGTTACAGGAATTCAGGGATATTCATATCTCAAAGAGAAAGGGATCCCCGGTGTGATAGCAGGATTTGAACCACTGGACATTATAACTTCAATTATTGAATTGCTCGGTTTGATAAAAGAAAATAAATACGATATCATAAATAACTACCCGAGAGCTGTAAGAGATAATGGCAATCCAATCGCACGCAAATTAATTGAAAAAACCTTCAACAGAGTCGATGCTGAATGGAGGGGTCTTGGATTTATCGAAGAAAGTGGATTGGAATTGAATGATAATTATTGTGATTTCGATATTGCAAATGAAATTTCGGTGGAAGTTGAAAGAGCGAAAGATATATCAGGATGCAGATGCGGTGAAGTTCTAAAAGGACTGATAAACCCACCTCAATGCGAACTGTTCAAAGATGTATGCACACCTGAAAATCCCCTCGGACCATGCATGGTGTCATCTGAGGGTAGCTGCAGCGCATGGTTCTGGTTTGGCTAATGGATAATTATAAAAAAAGAATAACTCTTTCACATGGCGGTGGAGGAAGAAAGACTGAAAATTTAATTAAAAACATATTCAGAAAATATCTTAATGACCCTATTCTTTGTAAAATGGATGACGGAGCTGAAATTGAAGATGATCTTATCTTCACAACCGATTCTTTTGTTGTCAATCCAATTTTTTTCCCAGCAGGAAATATCGGAAGATTGGCAGTTGCAGGGACAGTAAACGATCTTGTTTCGATGGGAGCTAAACCTCTGTATATGTCTGTGGGATTCATAATTGAAGAAGGTTTTTTATTTGAAGAACTCGAAAAAATATTGTTATCAATTGAAAAAACTGCTATTGAAAGTTCAGTGCGAATTGTAACAGGAGATACTAAAGTAGTCGAAAGAGGTAAATGTGACAGGATATTTATAAATACAGCAGGAATTGGAAAAAGGATATTTGCTGACCCTATCTCAATAAACAGAATCGAAGTTGGTGATATCCTTATTATCAATGGTTCATTAGGTTTGCATCAGATAGCGGTTTTAATTTCAAGAGGAGAATATGACATTGAGGTCGATATAAAAAGTGACGTAGCTCCTCTCTGGGATTTGATTAAATTGTTGATTCCTTTCGATATAAAATTCATGCGTGATCCTACAAGAGGTGGTTTATCACAAGTTTTAAATGAAATGGTCAGTCAAAGAAAATTCGGTGTTGAAATTAATGAACTCTCTCTTCCAATTACACCTGAAGTAAGAACTGTATGCGATCTGCTTGGATTTGAACCTCTGGACCTTGCCAATGAAGGAA
The DNA here is from genome assembly GCA_965370235.1 of uncultured Desulfuromonadaceae bacterium. Taxonomy (GTDB): domain Bacteria; phylum SDB-A; class SDB-A; order SDB-A; family SDB-A; genus CBDUTX01. The sequence goes on from CBDUTX010000215.1 coordinate 2,303, forward strand.
AAATTGTTATCATTGCCAAGCCTGAAGATGAAAAAGAAATAATTTCAATATTAAAAGGTCATTCTCTTGGCAGGGAAACTTCCGGAATTGGAAAAATTACAAAAGAAAATCCCGGTTTCGTCACACTTAAAACCCATCTTGGAACAGAGAGAATAATAATGCCTCCTTCAGGTGAAATACTTCCAAGGATATGCTGATGCATGAAGCAAGTATTGCCCGTTCTATTGCTGATTCCGCTCAGACTATTTCAAAAGATGAAGGAATTAATCAAATTGAGATAATATTTCTCTCTATAGGCAGAATTCATCATATTGTAAATGAAGTTCTGATTGATATATTTGATATAATTAAAGATGAATATGAAGTTTTAAAAAGATCCAGTATTCAAATTGAAACAAAAGATATCAAGATAAAATGCAAATTATGTAAAAAATCATCAATATTAACTGAACCTTTTTTTATATGCCCCTCATGCTCTTCTACAGATATCGAATTAATTCAGGGTAATGAACTTCATATTATGAGTATTCAGGGAATTAAAGACTGAGTTATATTCACTAATAACAAAATCCATCCACACCTAAGATTAAACCATGGAGAGTACAGAGCCCTTCACATCACCCCAATATAAGATTTTTGCCACGAAAAAACACGGGAAACACTGATAAGAGAAGAAATGATAAAATCAATTTACTTTGCAAAATAATTTTATCAATGCACAGATAAGAAGAAATTGAATAAATCCATGTTTAGTCATACAATAATAAAAAAACTTAATATAAAGAGAAAGTTATTATGTTTATAAAAAAAATTTTCTTATCATTAATAATATTCTTTTTTTTCTTTTCATCTCTTCTATCCCAGTCAATAACATGGACTAAGATCTACGGTGGAAGTGATGATGATATTGCTTATTCAGTTAAACAGACTCCTGATGGAGGGTATATCGTTATTGGAACTACTCAATCTTTTGGAGGAACCTGGTTACTTAAGCTAGACGAATATGGTGACACTGTTTTCTCAAAGAATTATTCTTCTATTGTGCTCCTCTTGATATAGAAGTCGATTATGATAGTGGATATATTTTTACTGGAACTTTTGATTCAGGTTCACCTACTATGATTGATATATTAATTGTTAAAACAGATGAAAATGGAGATTCTATATGGTCTAAAATAATCCCATTGTATGATATAGAGGAACCTTATGAGATAGAAAAAACAACAGATAGCTGTTATGTTGTTGTAGGAAGATTAATTCTTCAGAATTATACTCCTTTAATAACAAAACTTGATAGAAATGGTGATACTTTATGGACTAATGAGTGGTGGGATGAACAGTATTACACATCTATACAAGAGACTTATGATAATAATTTTATAGTTACTGTAACAGGAAAACCTTATTGTAGTATGACTTTCGTGAAATATGATTCAACAGGATATGTAATAAAATACCGTAGGATTTTGACACCTTCAGCATGTGATATTGAAATATTAAATGATTCAAATTATATTGTTGTATCTTCAAGTCATTTAATAAAAATAAACTCAGAACTTGATTCGATCTGGTCAAAAACTTATGGTGGTAAGGATGCTACAGCTACAAATGATGGAGGATTTGTAATAATAGGAGAAACAGATATTGATGTTTGTATTATAAAATTTAATACAGATGGTGATTCTCTATGGTCTGTTACATTTGGAAGTACATCATTGGACTATGGAAGTTCAATTGAACAGACAACTGACAGTGGTTATATAATAGCTGGTTCAACCAAATCTTATGGTTCAGGAGGATATGATTTTTACATAATTAAAACAGACTCACTTGGTTATGCAGCTGCTGTAGAAGAAAATCAAATTAATAATAATCCTGCTTGTTTTAACATTTCTTATATATTAAAACAGAATGGAAATGTTCAACTTAATTTCACACTTACTCAATCAGATAATATAAAACTTGAAATATTTGATCTTTCAGGACGGCTGTTATTGACTCCTGTTTCTGACAATTTCTCTGTAGGAGAACATGAAGTAAATATCACACTTCCAAATAGTGGTATTTATATTTACAGATTCACTTCTT
>CBDUTX010000216.1:0-4386 GCA_965370235.1 uncultured Desulfuromonadaceae bacterium
ATCAAATATAGAGTCTTTGGCTCTACCGATATCAAGAAGTTTTATAAGTTCTTTGTTATAATTTTTTCCAATAACCATATCAATATCTGGAAGATAGTGTTCAGCACGTTCAATTCTGAAATCATTTTTTGCAAATCCCCCAAGGAACATCGATAGAGGTGCATCCCCTCCTGTTACTTCAGAGAGTGATTCGATAATCGCTATTGCAAGTAATTTAATATGAAGATATTTTTTTGCTATTCTAATATTAATTTGTGTTCTTTTTTGTAAATTTAAATATATTTTCTTCTCAGGAATATTTTTGTAAATATGAAAAATACTCTCCGGTCTAATATTTTCTATGAAGTTATTCATTTTCAATAAAGCATTCCTGTAATTTTTAACGGTGTATACTCCCTCCTGTCTTAAAATTGCATTGGTCTCAGGCATTAAAGACCATGTATTATCCAAAAAAACAGAGGGATCCTCGTCAGCAAAATTTTCCACATCCCTATTGGCTAATACAACAGCTTTCCTGACTGTTTCAATGATTCCTTCATCTGAAAACATTATATTCAGTTCATTTCTAATATTTTTAAGATTTAATTCAAGATAATCAAAAGGGGACAAACCTTTTTTATCAATATCTCTAAATGGGATGGTTCCTTCTATGCATACTACAATACAGATTAGATGTTTTGTACTCAAGTATGGTCTTAAAATTTCAACTGCAACAAGAGAACTTAAAAATTCATTTAATCCTTTATAAGTAGATAGAGTTTCGGATGTTTTTATATTGAATATTTTCAGGCATGCATTTATTAAAATATCTTCATCAATATTTTCCCTTACAATTATTTTTTCTCCCTGCAATAATACAAATTTATCAAGTAATTTCTCAGCAAGTTTTGGAAAACCTAAATCAACCTGGTAGTAAACTACATCGTGAAATATTGCAGCTAAAACCTGCAGAGGACATAGAAATTTTGATATCTCAAATATATGATCTGATGTATGGAAATACCTTTTTCCGCTGTCCATCGAAGAATGGACAAAAAATGCCATTTTCTCAATTTCAAAAAAGGGAACTGAAATATCAATTTCTTTAAAAGAATCTTCAAACAATTCAATTAATCTATTAATTACTGTTTTATGCATACTTTTGAAAAATATTCTTAATATATTTCCCATGCCACGATATATGAAATATAGAGATAATACCCATTATTATACCTGATTCAACATGTAAAAATAAAAGGTTAAAAGGAAAAATGATTTCTAAATCAAAATTAATTTGAATTATTAAAATCACAGCAGTTAAAAAAGAAATAGCAAATGATATCAACAATAATAAATTCCACAGTTTTCTATGTAGTTTGCAAGATATTTTTTTCTTTTTATATAAAAATAAACTTATCAGATATAAAAATGTCAAAATGAAAATGATTGGCATTAGATGATATTTTTCTTTCCTAAAGAAAATAAAACTTCTCTCGCTTTGAACTTCTCCATTTTGAATAATTTCCTCTTCTTCAATAATATCTTCCTCAATTGTATTGTAAATACTTTGAACAGATTCAGATTCTGTTGAAATTGAATCTAATTCTTCATTTATACTAATAATATCATAATTTGAGATTACATTGTCAGTACCTGACTCTTCTGGTGTGCTGTCTCTTTCCTCGGGAGATAATTGAGACAGATCACATATACTATCATTGTCACTATCTATAAACATTCCACATAAGCCAGAACAATCAATCTCCTCAAAAGGACATTCATTCCATGACATTAATGAATTAATAAGGAATGTTATAAATATTAAAATTAAAAAAAAATATTTCATGATCTAATTTTATTATAGCTTATTTAATCCAAACTTACAAAAAAAACTCTCTCTCTTTTCATAAAATAAATTTATTTGAAATAATTATATTACATATTATAATAATATAGTATTGGATAAATATTATGATAATAAGTTGGGATACACCTGTAGAAGATTTAATATTAAATTGTGATAAAGCAATGGAAATTGCTCACAAATATAAAATTAAATTCATCTCCTGCGGTGAACCAATATGGCAAACACTGGGTGAAGCTGTTAAAGAACAAAATATAAATAATAAAGACAGCCTTCTTGAAGAACTTATTAAAGTTTGTTCTGATTAATTTAATTAAATCTGAAAGCTATTATATTTGTTTCTGCGAGAAATAAATTGCATTAATGATGTTAAAAACAAAATGGAGGAAACAAATGCTTCATCATTATTTCATTTTATCTGCCAAACAAAACTTATCTAAGATAGCAATTGTTGATAAACACTTGAACAAAACCCTTACATTTAAAAAAACTTTAATTGCCTCTTTGATTCTCTGTGAAAAATTTAAGAGATATGACAATGATTTTATTGGAATTATGATTCCAACTTCAGCAGGATGCAGTCTTTGTATTCTTGGAGCATTAATGGCAGGAAAAATACCAGTTATGATTAATTATTCAACCGGAGCACCAGAAAATGCTGAGTATGCTCAAAATAAATGTGGATTTAATATAATAATAACCTCAAAAGCTTTATTGGAGAAAATTAATTGCCGGCAGATACCAGGAATGATATTTCTTGAAGATATTATGGATAACATTAGTATATTTGATAAAATCAAAGCAGGAATAAAAGCTGCAATGCCATCATCATTTATATTAAAGCAGGTTTACAGCGGAAACGATACTGATATTGCAGTAATATTATTTACCAGCGGCAGTGAAAAGGAACCAAAAGCTGTCCAACTGACACATAAAAATATTATAACTAACATACTGAGTACTTTTAGACATATCGGTATATTATCTGAAGATAAATTCCTATCAATCCTACCTTTTTTTCATGTTTTTGGCTTCAATACAAACCTATTTATGCCTATTATCAATGGATCAACTTTTGTTACATATCCGAATCCTCTGGATTATAAAATGATTCCTAAAATAATTAAGGAAGAAAAAATTACTGTACTTATAGCAACACCTTCATTTTTAATAGGATATCATAAACAAGCCGGTCCTAATGATTTTAAATCCTTGAGACTTCTGGTAACAGGTGCAGATAAAACTCCTAACTGGCTCTTTGATGAATTTTTAAATAAACATAATATAAAAATTCTGGAAGGATATGGAGCAACAGAAACCAGTCCGGTGATATCTGCAAATCAATTAAATGATTGGAAACCGGGGAGTATTGGCAAACCACTTGAAAATCTTCAGATTAAAATTGTCGGCAGAGAATCAGGTGAAAATCTTTCTAATGGAGAAACTGGTAAGATCTTTGTAAAAGGGGATTCTGTTTTTCCCGGTTATTTTGACGACCTTGAAGAAACATCTTTCCGTTTAAGAAATGGCTGGTACGATACGGGTGATATGGGAATGATAGATGAAGATGGTTTTCTATGACATAAAGGAAGACTGAGAAGATTTGTAAAAATTGGCGGTGAGATGGTTTCTCTCGTAAAAATAGAGAGTATTTTGGAAAAATATCTTCCGGAAGATATTGAATGTTGTGTAGTAGAAATACCAGATTCAAAGAAAGGTTCAAAAATAGTAGCAGTCACTTCTTTTCCAATTGATGAGGTTGATATCAGAAAAAAAATATCAAAAAACTTGACAAATATTGAGCTTCCAAAAAAATATATTGTCATGGAAGAACTCCCGAAAATGGGTAGTGGTAAAATTGATTTCAGAACTATAACAGAAAAAGTAAAGGAACTATTTCACAAAAATAGTAAAATATTTATTAATTGACCTGTAATATCTCTATCTTCTCTCTAAAAAGATAAAAAAGTTACCTGGAGATAGTTCTGCATTCTATTCTTCAGGGATTGAATAATCTATGATATCTTTGAATTTTTAAAACAATTATATATAAATAAAAAATTCTTTGAATTATATTTAAAAAATCTTTAATAAAATTATTAAAATTTATGTTATATATAATATTGCCAATTTACTTTTCGTAGCTAACTTTTTTTCTAACTTTCCCTTCTTTGTTGTATATAAAAACTTTAGCTTTTTGTTTTTTTGCAATCTTCTTTGCAGCATCTATAGCTAATTTTTGAGTTTTAAAAACTTTGCTTATACTCTTATTGCTTTCTCCTTTTATCGCCCATCCTTTTGCATGAATAAGAACTTGTTGATTTTTACTTTTATCAGCCATTTTTGACCTCCTTTAACATTAAAAACATCGAATTTTTATATATTATCATCGATTTCTATAATTGTCAAGGATTTAATTCTGTAAATTATATAAATGAATAATTTATGAAATTAGAAAAATTATTCCATATTCTATATTACGTTATATCGACATTAATAGAATCAAGTTCTTAAATTAAAATATACAATATTTAGAGAGTAAG
>CBDUTX010000217.1:0-4338 GCA_965370235.1 uncultured Desulfuromonadaceae bacterium
AAATGTAAAACTACACATATACAAAAAATAGTAGAAATTTTCAAAGAAAAAAATATTACTGTAGGAGGCATTCATTCACCGAGAATAATAGAGAATAACACAACGATTGGATACGATATTATTGATATTAAAAGTAATGAAAGAGAAATATTTTTAAGACAAAACAATGATAAGAGTTTAAATAAAATAGGCAAATTTAAAATTTTCCCACAAGGTTTGCATAAAGGTTTTAATGCTTTAAAGTCATCGAATAATATTAATAATAAAATTGTTATAATAGACGAAGTTGGAAATTTAGAGCTTGAAAATAAAGGTTGGGCAAATAGTATTCAAGATTTAATAAAAGCTTCAAACAATCATATTTTATTGGTTGTTCGTGATAGTCTAATAGAAAAAGTTATTCAAAAATGGAATTTTAAACAATATTTTGTATATAATATTTATGAAAATGATCATGTAACAGTCAGTAATTTGATTATTGAGCATATTAATTAATTTTATTCGACAACTGACAATGATGCTAACATTCGCTAAAACAGACTTCTCATACATGCTGTGTTATTATTTGTAATTTTAGGTGATATATTGGTTAAGGAAGAAGAATTAACATTTAAACAAAATATGGAGATAAAATGAAAATAGCAATTATTATATGTGAACGTTATAAAAATTGTGCTGGCGGAAAATGTTTCAGATCTTTAAAAAATAGAGAAGGTGCTTTTGACATTTACAGCAAAGATGAATTGCTGGAAATTGTCGGATATACAAGTTGTGGTGGCTGTCCTGGAGGTAATATTGAACATGCTACTGAAGAAATGATAAAAAATAGAGCAGAAACTATACATTTAGCTACTGGTTTTGTTGTAGGCTATCCACCTTGTCCTTATATCTCATATTTTAAAAATTTTATTGAATCGAAGTACAAAATTCCGGTTATAATCGGTACTCACCCTATTCCACAAAAATATTATATCACACATAATAAACTAAACACATGGAATACAGAAGAGTGGCAGGAAATAATAAAGCCGACATTAGCTGATGAATCTATTAGAAAAGCAGATGATTAAGATCAGGATAAAAAAACAATAATAAAGAGCAGGTTTACTGCTCTTTATTAAAAACAATCAAATTATTTTATTATGATAAGTTTATCACTTTGATATATATTTGAATTATCATAAGTAACAAAATAAATTCCCGGATTTTCAAGGTCTAATTTCAGTTTTCCACTGCCTGAAATTTCAGATGTGAAATTTAATCTGCCTGTAAGATCGAAAACATTTACTTCAGTCGATTGAAGATCAGTAAAAGAGAGATAATAACAATCAATTTCTTTAACCAACATTATTGAATTTATAGCAGTGTTATTTGTTGGTTCTTCTTCAACACCAACACTTGTAAAAGAATGAAACCTTGAAAAATCTTCAGCTATAGTGAAATTTGCTATAGTATCATCCCAGTAGGCTGTTGCCAGAACAGGATAATTCTCACCGAACCAATCATAACCCACAGACCAGGATGTATCCCAGGAAATTGGATTACCTGAGACATATACAGTTGTTATGTTTTGCTGAAGAGTTCTTGCTCTCAGTGTTGGAAAAGAACCTGCAGGAATTATCAAAGTTCCATAAGCATCAAAATAACCGTCAATATATGACTCATCTACAATTAATATTGTTCCAGTATCCATTGAATCGACTGAAACCAATCTGAAGTTATCTTGGTAATCCATAGGCAAGTTGACACCTCCTGAATCTATATACATGATATGTGACCCAAAGGAAGATGTAAATGCAAAACCAAGAAATTTCCAAACTGATGGAGTTAGCTGATAGTATGTACAAAAAGAATCAATAGGATTTGGGTAGTCAGTTGTGATCATAACAGTTGTAGCATCAGGAAATGAATCTGGAAAAGGTGCAGATGATGGATCAACGAGAATATTGATATCTGAAGTCTGATTGGTTAGATTAAATGTAAAATCCCATGTCTGAGGACCACCCGGATTACCAATATTTATGGGAACATCTGTGTCATTATCTTCAAACCATATCGTACCGATAGAAGAACATATTTCAGTGCTGTCGATTGATATCTGACCTGATAGGATCAATGGAATGATGAATAAAATAACGACAATGAATTTTGTCATAATTACTTCCTTTTTTTAAAAATGTTGAATTGTAAAATTTACTTATTTAAAAATTTTATCATTGCATCAAACAGTATTCAAGTTGAATGCAAATTAACTCTATTGCTCTTAAAGGTAAAGTTATATATATTTTCTATTAATATCAACTCATTATCTGGAGGATTACATGTTTTATATTCTTCTTTTGACAATTTCAATGTTTCAGACAACACTACCCAATGGTCTCAGACTTGTTCTCGATGAAGATCACTCATCCCCTGTTAGTACAGTCCGGATTTTCATCTATGTAGGTTCTGTTTATGAAGAAGAGCAGACAGGGAGGGGATTGAGCCATTTTTGTGAGCATGTTGTCAGCAGTGGAACATCAAAATACCACACAGAAGAGGAATATGCTGAGATGGTACAGAGGTTCGGTATCATGTCCAATGCCTACACTTCATTTGAGAGGACATGTTATCATCAGACAGGACCGTCAATTTATACTGAAGAGATGATCTCTATGGTAATGGAGCAAGTTTTCACATGTCAGTTCGACAGTTTTGAAGTTGCAAGAGAACATGGAGTAATAACTCAGGAGATATTAATGTCTGAGACACCAGATAATAAATCATGGTGGGCTATGCTGAGTTTTATTATGGGCAATCATCCTGTAAGTGTTCCGATACTTGGATTTAAAGAAGCTATGAAGGGCATTACAAGAGATATTGTGTATACCTTTTACAGAAAACATTATACTCCTCCCAATGCAGTTATGGTTATTGTGGGGGATTTTAATTCTGATTCAGTTCTCAATTATATTGAAAAAGAAATTGATAAATTTCCATCAGAGCCATATCAACCATCCTATGTCAATGAAACCCCTAATTATCTGTATTCAAGAACAGATTCTTTTATAGGAGATGTAGGTGAACCGCAGATCAATTTGATATGGATTGGGACAGAAGATAACACTGATGCAGATCTTGCTCTAAGTCTTCTCTCTGAATATTTTTCAGCAGGACATTCTTCAATACTTAACAGAGTTCTGGTAATGGAAGCAAAGACAGCTGTCAGCACCTGGGCTTGGTGTTGGTCTTTTAAAAGGTTCAGAGGTGTTTTTGTTCTCGGTGCTTCCAGTGACAGTCCCTATAAACTTGATATTGCAAAAGAGCTTCTTCTTGCTGAGCTTGACAAAGTGCTTGAAGGAGAGATCGAGCATGAAAGATTTCAGAGAGTTAAAAGAATGATGAAATATGATATGCTTCAGGACAGAACAGTTGGTACGAGAGCTGAATTTCTTGGTCAGGGAATGCTTATAACAAATGATCCTTATTACTATCCTGATAAATATATTGAAGCTATTAATTCGTTGACAGAGCAGCAGGTAATAGAATATGCAAGAGAATATCTTGACCCTTCAAAAGTTCAAATTTACTACATGATCTCTGAGGATATGATAGATATTGAAACTATCAGTGAAACTGAAATAACAGGTATGATACCATTTGTTGAGCAGGAAATACCCGGATATCCTACACTTGTTTATCAAAAAACTCCCGGTTCTCAATATGTTTCTCTGACACTTTTGATAGGAGGAGGGAGAAAGCTAGATCCGGTGGGGTTTGAAGGAATCTCAAATATACTTGCTCAGTTGATAATGAGAAAAATCACTCTTATGTCAGATGAAGAGATGTCAATAGTTATGGATGATCTCGGCATAATAAAAGATATAAGAGTAAGATCGGATTTTACTTATATAACTATAGGAGTTCCGCTTGAAAATTTGGAAAAAACAATTGAATTGCTCGGAAAATCTCTTAAAAACATTGATTTTTCAGAAGAGGTAATTGATGATGTGAGAATAGAACTTTTTGAAGAGCTCAGTTTTAATAGTAACGACCCGGATTATTTGCACACTACTTTTTACTTTTCAAAATACTTTCCTGAAAACACTTATGATAAGTTTATGACCGAAACTTCCCTTGAAAATATTACTACTTCTGATCTTGAGGATTTGTATTCAATTCTGATGAATCAAGATAATATTGTAATTTCAATTTCAGGGGATATTGATCCGATTTTGTTACAGGAGTTAATTGAAAGATCTTTTCCAATCTTAGAATCAGGTGAGAATCTTGCTTTAACTACTCCTTATACTGAACTTCCTTTGATTGTATCTCCGGAAAGTGATAGTCAGATATATG
>CBDUTX010000218.1:0-4313 GCA_965370235.1 uncultured Desulfuromonadaceae bacterium
TGCCATATCAAATAGTTGTCTTGCAAAGTCAACTTCATGATAAAAATCAAGACTTTTATCTATCTTCTTTTGCTCTCTGTATACTACCCCCAGATTTAACAATGAAGCAGCAGCCCAGGATTTATTACCAAGTTCCCTGCGTAAATTGAGTCCTTTTGTAAGATAGTCCTCAGCTCTTGTGAAATCTTCAGATCTATAAGCTATAAGACCCATAATATTGTAAGCTTTTGATAAATGAATCAGCTGATTATTTTCTTCAGCAAGCTCCATTAATTCAACAGACGATTTCATAGCTTCCTCATATACTCCAAGACGGTAATTACACTTAGACATTAAACTGAGGGACATCATCTTATTTTCAAGATCATTCAGTTCTCTCGATATATCAAGAGCTTCTTTAGTATATAATTTGCATTTTTCAAAATGAGATATATTCAGATATTCTTGAGCAATTTCATTAAGTATTATTAATCTACTTTTTTTATCCTCTGTATTTTCAAGATTCAATTGTAATTTTTCTATATTTTCGTTCATAATTTTAACCATTTTACATATACTATATTTATGTTAACACCAATAAAAAAGAACAGTGATATTTTTTTTATCTCTTTGACTACTATATAAATATGATTGAAAAATTTACTACTTGACATAACAACCTATTTACAAGGAATATTAGAAAAATTTAAATCCAAAAAATGGAGGTAATATGATAAAACTATTTCCATTAATCCTAATCATTATTGCAGTTTCTCTTCCTGCAGAAATTGAAATTTCATTGATAAGTTCTGACCTGAACCATATTAACTTAAAAGTTGATATTGGAAATATTCATACATCAAATGTAATTCAGAATGGACAGAATTATACTTCTTTGACTATATCAAATACTCATTCATCAGGACAGGTCGGAGAACCTTTAATTCCGGTAATAAGGAAGTTAGTAGAGATACCTCATGGTGCAGAAGTAGAAATTCAGGCTGCTGCTATCGAGGAAAATCAAATATTTATCACTAACAGACTCTTTCCCGTTCAACCTTCGGTCTGGAAAATTCCTGATTCCTATGAAGAATTCACTATCGATAATCTGGCATACCAGTCTGGAAAAATTTACGGTGAACAAATTGTCAAGATCACAGATTCAGGATTCATCAGAGGACACAGGTTTATAACCCTGGAAATATATCCTGTATTATATAATCCTGGTAATGGAAACTTAATATTCCGTAATTTAATCGATGTAAATCTTACATTAACCGGTAGTGATCTTATATCAACCCAAAAAGCTTATAACAGATATTACACAAGACTGACAGAAATATATCTTGACAATACTATGTTAAATGCTTTTGCATATGAAATACTTGAAAGTTATCCTCCAATGCCAATTGGTTATTTGATAATAACTCCTGATGCTTATGTAAGCACACTGGATAGTTTTGCAGCATGGAAACACATGAAAGGATACCATGTCACTATTGCATCTCTTTCTCAGACAGGATTCACAAGTGGTGATATAAAAAATTATATCCAGAATGCTTATGATCAATGGAATATCCCACCTCAGTTCATTTTATTTGTTGGTGATAATGAAATACCGGCTTTCACAGGAACTCAAACATCTTCTATCACAGATCATCCATATGCTCAGCTTGATGGAAGTGATATGTTTCCTGATGTCTGGACAGGAAGATGGTCAATATCCAGTATTTCTGAACTTGAACATATTATTGAAAAAACTATGATTTATGAACATCCCGCTCTCTGGAATAGCGGTGAAGCATGGTCCAAAAAGGCAGTGTTTATGGCAAGTAATCATAATTATACTATCACGGAGGGAACTCACCGCTGGGTGATCCAGACTTTTTTAGGACCATACGGATATTTCTGTGATACTTTATGGAACCATTCGGGAGCTACTACAGCTCAAGTGAGCAGCGCATATAATGACGGTCGTTCTCTCGGAGTATTCTCCGGTCATGGCAGTACCATATCCTGGTCAGATGGACCACAATTCAATCAATCCAATGTAAATGCTCTCACCAATACATATATGTATCCTGTTGTTCAAAGCTACGCATGCTATACCGGAAAATGGTCGGTTTCAGAATGTTTTGCAGAAACATGGATAAGAGCTGAAGACAAAGGAGCAGTAAGTTTTTGGGGCTCCTCTCCCGGTTCCTGTTGGACTGAAGATGACACTTTGGAAAGATGGGTTTTTCAGGCTATTTTCGACTCTCTGATCACATGGGAAAGAGGATTTTATGATTATGGTCTCTTTGGTGTATATACCTATGGAGGAACCTATGTTCAGCCAAAATACTATTATGAAGCTTACAATCTTTTCGGTGATCCTTCTCTTGATGCCTGGACTGACTACCCCGTATCTATCACAATAACGCATCCTAATGAACTGCCGAAGGGAATATCTGTCGTTCATATCAATGTAAATTCTTCAAAAGCTCCAATTGAAGATGCACTGATAGCATTTTCAGATGATGACTCATTATGGACAGATTATAGTAATGCTTCAGGTTCTGCGGATATTCAGATCAATACTACTGGTATCGATACGATAACCTTAGTGGTTACAGGACATAATCTTGATCCTTATCAGGTTGATATACCTGTAACATTAAATGGAATAGTGGAACAACCTGTAGTAGAACCAAATGTTCAAAGTTTTTCTTTTAATATACCATGTCAATTATCTGGTGAAAAAACCATTACTTTATTCTACAGCCTGGGATTTGAAGCTCCTGTTGCTCTCTCTGTTTATGATTTGTCCGGAAGAGAAGTAATCAGATTGGTAGATCAAATTCAAAGACAGGGAGAATACCATATCCAGTGGGATAAAACTGACAGTCAGGGAATATCACTAAGTCAGGGAACATACTTTTTCAGAATAACAGCAGGTGAATTTGTTAAAAGTTGTAAACTGAACATAGTAAGATAACAATCGGATCAAGATTTTTTTCAATATGTAAAGTTAGGAATTTTTCTGAAACAACAACAAATTAGCAGATGCTTTCCTATATTAAATAAAGGCAGCAATTATTAAAAAATATTGCTGCCCATATATATTACTGAATTATTCCAGAATTCGGACTTAATTCGATAACTTCCTTTGTTGTTTTATTCACAACAAGAGCTCTGATAAAATCTGTTTCATCCATTTCCATCCATGATACTCCATTAAAATACCATGTTCTATCATTCTCTAAAGTGTCATAACCGTATGATGGTTCATTGGTTCCATCATAGATCATAGCGGCAACAAAATTTGCTCCTCCGGCAAAAACTGCATTCTGTGAAGTTATATCCCATGTATTCCATGCATTTTCTGTACCTGATGTTACAGCAGTCTGATTAATTAAACTTCCCGGTTGAACAGGAATAGTAGATATCCAATCATAAATCCTAAGAGAAAAAGAAATGTTTCCTGCATTAGTATTTCCAAGTCTGATTTTAACACCGATAACCTGATAGGAATCTGCTGTTGTCGGTAGAGTAAAATCTACTGCTGGGCCACATTCTGAAGCAGTAACATGATAATAGGAAATTGGATTCCCATCATCATATATTATTTCTGTTGTATCTGCAGATCCTCCTCCGCCCGGACCGGATGGATTGGAATCAGTTGTACATCCCCATACAATTACCAGGGATACTAATACAATTAATGTGATAAAACTGTACTTTTTAATAATTCCTCCTATGTTAAAATTTATTCTCTACTAATAAGTTATAATTTATCAAATTAAAAGTCAATAATCCTTAACAAAAATGTTTTTTTTCATTATATTTGCTTTAAATAATAATAAATAAAAAATGAGAAAATTAAATTTTTAAATATAACTTATTTATCTGTTAAACATTATTAATAAAAAAATACTTTTAAGAGATAATTGTACAAATATGAAAAACATTATCAAAAATTTAGTAATAGAATATACAATTAAATATTCTAAAAGGAAAACACTTGGAATTACTGTAACTGCAAATAAAGAAGTTTTAGTAACAGCTCCATTCGGAACTCCAAAATCCATCATTTTAGATATTATAAAAAAAAGAACCCCCTGGATAAATAAAAAACTTGTTTATTTTGAAAAATTCCATCCTTTAACTGAAGAGAAAAAATATTTTAACGGTGAAAAACATATGTATTTAGGAAAAAAATATAAATTAAAATTAATTAAATCTGAATTTAATTATGTTTCCCTGCAAAAAGGTTATTTTCTTATCTATACAATTGATAACTCGAATATCAAAAAGTTAATGACTAATTGGTACAGAAAACTGGCTCAGCTTCC
>CBDUTX010000219.1:0-4309 GCA_965370235.1 uncultured Desulfuromonadaceae bacterium
GTTCTTTAATTGATTTGGTTTCTGCCGAAGGATATGTTTTAAACGACGTTAGAAGAACTGACCACAAAATTATAAAGAGAGGAAAAATCCATGGCAATCTCGATAATCTTGAAATAGTGATATCAGGATTTTGATTGAACAATAAAAAGGAAATCGTAATATGAGTGATTATATAAAGAACAATTGTGATAATGATATCAAATATAAGGAAAATTTTATTTGTTCTTTCGATTTTACTTGAAATCATTTTTATAGTCTTCTAAAAATTTTTGCAAAACGCAGTTTCCAGACCATAAAAATTGCCTCCCAGACAATTTTTTTTGACATTTTGCTTTTTCCTTCAGTTCTGTCAGCAAATATGATAGGGATTTCTTTTACTCTGAAACCTTTTGAATAG
Source organism: uncultured Desulfuromonadaceae bacterium (assembly GCA_965370235.1). GTDB lineage: Bacteria > SDB-A > SDB-A > SDB-A > SDB-A > CBDUTX01. The sequence goes on from CBDUTX010000219.1 coordinate 398, forward strand.
ACTTTGAAATCAATTTCGATTTGAAATGAATATCCGTCAGAATGTATTTTATTCAGATCAAGAGCTTGCAGAACTTCTTTTCTAAAGCACTTAAATCCACCGGTTAGATCTTTAATAGGACAACCTGTCACAATTAAGGCATATGAATTTGCAAAATAACTGAGTATTAATCTACTCATCGGCCAATTTATTACACTAACACCTTTTATATATCTTGATCCGATGACGAGATCGTATTTCTTAATTTCTTTTAAAAAAACAGGGATTGAATTCGGATCGTGTGAAAAATCTGCATCCATTTCAAAAATATAATCATAATCATTTTCTACTGCCCATTTGAATCCTGTAACATAAGCAGTTCCCAATCCCATTTTATCCGGTCGCTCAATTAGATGGATCCTTTTCTCCGTCTTTTTCATATTCTTTACAGTAACACCTGTTCCATCAGGAGAATTATCATCTACTATCAGAATTTCAATTCTCTGATCCAGTGACAGAACTGAAGAGATGATTTTTTCTATATTCTCAATTTCATTATAAGTTGGTATTATTATCAATGTCCTCATTTTTTCTTCCTTTTCTCTTCATTGATGTAATTATAACACTTATTACCCAGGTTAAAATTGCAAACAGAGATACTGCAAAACCAAGTTTAACAGATGATGGATTGTATGTCATTATTAATTGATAATCACCTTTTGCAGGAATTGCAACTGCTCTGAATGTATAATTAGCTCTGAGGACATCAACTTCTTCTCCGTTTAATGTAGCTGTCCATCCGGGAGCATAATTGTCATTGACAAAAATATAAGTAGGACCATCGGCATGAACATTTGCTATTATTTTATCGGGTGAATACAGATCGATTGATACTGTTCCACCTGCTTCAGCTTTAATCTGACTGATTTCGGAAAGAACTATGATTTTTGAGAAATCAAATTCCGGATTTACTACAAATTCAAGACATGTTGTGTCATTTTCAATAAATGTGTCCTGAGGAACGCAGAAAATTCTCGGAAGAGCGAGGGTGTCGACAATTAATACCATATCTCCTGCCTGAATTGTCTGACCCTCAAGAATTCTTATTACACCTGCTTTTCCCAAACCGATGTTGTAAGCGAACTGAATAGCACTTTCAGTATTCTCAGAAGACAATCTAAGTAATTCATTGTATATTATTGTACTCAAAGGTTGAAATTTTATACCCATACCCCTTGACAGGTTTATATTTTCTGTAAGAAAACCACCCTGCTGAAACATGATTGTTCCCGGAAGACCTATAATATCCTGATATCTCTGAATCTGGTTACCATGATACCCTCCTGCAGAATACAACCTATTTGCCATTAAATAGTTATCCGATGAATGATTTTCTTTTGGAATAATACCCTGTCCTGTCAATTCAATATCAAAATATGTTGAGGGGATTACTCTTCCTAACGAGTCAGTGGATTTTATTAATTCTACTATCCGGTCCTTACCATATATGTCAGATGCAGAGCGATAATTACCATTATTTTCTTTAATCTCACTTACAAATTTACCATTTATAAATACAAGATCCAAAAAGGCAATTGCAAAGATTGCAATGAAAGCAAAATGTCTTTTACCGGTGAATTTTTTCATTGATAAGATAAGAAGTGTTATAGAGATCAAAACCAGTGAAGAAATAACTATACTTCTTTTAAAATCTGAAAAGAAGAGTTTGTACAGATCCAGTTTCCCCGTCTCCTGAGCAAATTTCTCTGCAAACATTGGAGAGAAGAGCAATATAAAGAAGAGAACTGAAGCTGTAACAAGTAGTATATTTTTAGCTTTTATATTTTCTCTGATATTTTTCAAACCAATTGCGGCTAAGGATATCATCGGAAATACAAACATGAAGAATGAAATGCTTGGTGCCCTGAATTTCTTGAAACCTGGTAAAATTGAATAAAATATTCTGTAAATGGGAGTATTCCCTCCAAAAGAAACAATAAGAAAGAAAATTGCTATTGAAAGAAATGTTATCGGTCTTCGCAGGTATTTTTTCTTCCTGAAGAAAAATGCAGCAGGTGCGAGTAATAAAGGAATAATACCCATATATTCAGTGTGAAGTTTAAAAGGATTACTTCCCCAGTATTTTTCTTTTAAACCTGAAAAACCTCCTATAAATGAATCAAAAAACTCCGAGGGATGCATTGACCAACTTGTTGCAAATTCCCAACCTCTGCCCTCGGCTCTCGGTGAAAGGGAGCTATATTTTAAAAATGGTATAAATTGAGCTGCTGCTATTGTAAAACCTAACATAAGTGAAAATGTAACAAAAATTATATGGGGGATATAAGCTTTCCAGTTTTTTCCACATTTTGCTATAAGCTCAGAGACAAACCAGATAAAAGCTCCAACAAGGAGGTAGTATGTAAGCTGAACATTGGGAGCAAGCAGGCATAATCCGATGAAACCTCCCGCAAAAAGATAATTTCTTAACTTCCCTTCATCTACCCCCTTTGTCAGAAAGAGAAAAACAGCCGGCGTAAAAGCTTCTACTATGACTTTTCCATCATGTCCCGGATTTACCTGTGATATTATTAATCCTGTGAAAGCATAAAGTATTCCAATCAAAAGAGACTCAAAATCATCAGCTCCGAGTTTCCTCGCAAAGAGAAAGGAAAAAAGACCTGCAAGAAAGAAGTGTATAAAGAAAATAAGTGACAGTACATATTCTGATGGAAGAAATATCCTCATTAGAGCTGAAGGATAGAGAATATCACCATGCATAGCTCCGATATAAGGAAAACCTCCAAAGATATATGGATTCCATTTTGGTATACCGTCAAAAGAACGAAGTGAACTTGCAGCAAAAGTTTTAAATGGATATCCGAGAAGCTGGTCACCGCAGTCCAGCATTCTGCCGGGTATCAGCATGTGCCAGAAGGAAAATAATAAAAGAACGAGGAAAATCAAAGATACAATTTTCCAGGAAAGATTTATTTTACTCTCTGTTATTTTTTTCTTCTTTGCCATTATTCCTCCAGTTAAGTATAAGAGCTATCAATAAGCATAAAATCTCAATTATTGATAACCAAATTCTATTAATAATAACAATTGGTGATGATATTATTTTAATATTGTTATAATTTATAGTTTTTTCTATCAAGGTTTTCATTATTCCTTCTCTAACACCAATCCCCCCCGGAACCAATAAAAACAAAAGACCTCCTACATAACTTGCAGCAAAGAGTGAAATTGAGGGATATATGAATTTTACAGGTAAATAATGCCATGATCTAATAAAAAAGAAAAATGCAAGTCCTCTAAAAATCCAATAAAAAATATATATAAAAAGAAAAAGAAGTGAATGTTGAGGTTTAAAACCGACTATTGAAATTTCTTTACCTTTTTTTCTTGCCAAGTAAAGAGCAAGTTTCCCGATATATTTTTTCTGAGAAAAAAATATTATCAAAGATACAGATAATATAATTATTGCGATTATATAAAATGTATTGATATTACTGATCAACAGCAATAAAGAGGTCAGACCAATAAATATTCCTGGGATTAAAGAGAAAATCTGAACAAAAATCGAAGCTGCAACTGAGATCTCAATTTTCACTCCTTCTCTTTTTAATAAATACATCATGCCAGCTAATTGCCATGCTTTTCCCGGCAGATAACGACCAAGAGATGAAACAAACCATATTTTCAATCCTTTTTTATAAGAAATATTACTGCCAAGAATTTTTAACAAATATTTCCAAACCAAAACACTGAGAAACTGAACGGAAATTTCAATAAAAGTTGCTATAAAAAGATAATAGTAATTAGGACTCCAGGAAAAGTTTTTTATCTTCTCCCAATTTGAATAAATATTTTTAGAAAAGAAAAAAATTATTATTGAAATAATAATTATAGCAGCAAGGTTCTTTATAA
>CBDUTX010000220.1:0-4301 GCA_965370235.1 uncultured Desulfuromonadaceae bacterium
CTTCAATTGAAACAGAAGAAAAACTTTTTCTGAAAAAAACCTTTAAAGTTGATTTGATAATATGTTCTCTGATATATTCTTTTTTATCTTTCATTTTTTCTCCAATATAATGACTGGGCAGTCAGTCGAATTGTTATTTACATCTAATATTATATTATTATTCTAAATTGTCAAGAAAAAAATTATTTAATCGAAACCAATTATAAAACATTCTGCACTGTATTTATTGTTTTTAAAAAGCTGATGAAACCTATAAAAATCAAAAATATTAAAACATATTAATTTATAAATATTTATTTCTAAAGTTTAAATTAAGCAAATAATATTATTATCATTAAAAACATTTCTAAAAATACTTGACAAAATAAAAAATAAGTGGATTAATGACTGAACAACCAGTCAATAATATATGAAATATATTACTTTTAATTAGTCATAAGTGAAATGGAGGAAAAATGAAAAAATATATTATTTTGATTGCAATTTTATTCTTTAATAATCCGGTCTATTCCGACAACAGTTCAATTATGGGAATTGTTGTAGACAAAATGACACAAAACCCATTATTTGCAGCTAATGTTGTACTGCTTAATAACCAAATGGATGTATTAACAGGTGTAATAACTTCTGAAGATGGTTCTTTTAAATTAGAAAATATCTCCCCTGGAAGTTACAATTTGAGAATCTCAAGAATAGGTCATAAAACTATTATAAAAAATCGATTGATTGTACGTTCCGGACGTCCTACTTATTTAAACATTGAAATGGAAGAACAGCTCTTACATATGGAAGGATTGACAGTGAGACCAAGTTTTTTTACCACAACATCAGGAGCTGTTGTTTCTTCAAGAAGTATGGATTATGAAGAGATCTCCTCTCAACCGGGAGGAAATTATGATATACAGAGAGCAATTGAAGCCCTACCTGCCGTTATTTCAGCAGCAGATCAAAATAATGAGATAATTGTCAGAGGTGGCAATTATGGAGAAAATTTATTTATTTTAGATAATATCGAAATTCCAAATCCAAATCATTTTGGATGGCAGGGAACAAGTGGAGGACCAATAAGTGTTATAAATACTGATTTTGTTAGACATATTGATTTTATTGCAGGAGCTTTTCCGGCAAAATACGGAGATAAGGCTTCGTCAGTTCTCGATGTTCAGATGAGAGAAGGATTGAGAGATAATTTTCATGCTAAAATATCAATTGGTATGTCAGGAGCTGGTGGAAGTATAGAGGGACCTATTGGACGGGGTTCATATATGATTTCAGCTCATAAGAGTTACCTTTCACTAATAGCAGACAGTTGGGGAATGACTGCAATTCCAACTTACTATAATGTTCAGGGTAAATTAATATATAATATTACAAAGAATCATAAACTATCTGTTCTTGGTTTATATGCTAATGATAAAATATATTTCAGTGATGAAGAAGATGCAAATTTACTGACATCCTCAGAAGTATCAACTATTGATTATCAAGCAAGTCAATATACGGTAGGAGCAACTCTTAAATCATTACTTGGAAATGGATATTCTCTTTTCACTATTTCAAGAACAATTAATTACTGGAATAGATTGCTTGAAGATACACTCGGACAGGAATATTATCGAAATAATGCTATTGAATCTTCAAATACAGTAAAATTAGATTTGAACATAATACCTTTTAAAAACAATAATCTTTCATTTGGACTTTATTTATCAAATCCTGAGCATGAATATGATATATGGCTCAAGCCCGACACTCTGTTTATATATGATAGTATTTCAGGTCAGATAATAGACACAACAGATTATATCTATTCTATTGATACTAAAGGATTTGAATCTACATTGAAATATGGAGGTTATATTCACCTTGGAACTAATTTAGGCAGATTTGTCTCATTATCAATGGGTTTACGCTATGATAAATTTGATTACACAGAACACGACTATATTTCACCGAGAGCTGGATTGTCATTTCATCTTGGAAATAGAACTGATTTTAATCTTGCATACGGTAGACATTATCAATCTCCGCAGTGGTTTGAACTTGTTTTAGATCCTGCAAATCATTATCTTAAAAGTAAATTTACAGATCAATATGTTGTTGGTCTTTCCTATTTGTTTTCAGAGGATATAAAGGGGACTATTGAAGCATATCACAAAGAATATCGAGATGTTCCAATTCAGAAAGCATATACAACAGCTGATCCAAACGACTGGAATAATATTTATGTAAACGAAGGAGAAGGATATGCAAAAGGAATTGAATTTTTCCTGCAAAAAAAGGTTAAAACAAATTTTTGGGGAACTATGAGTTATTCTTATTCAATTGCAAGAATGTACGATCCAAGAGATAAAGAAATAGAATATAGCTGGGACTTTGACTATGGTCACGTTTTTACTCTTATAACAGGATACAGAAATGAATACAGAGGAAATCCCTGGTATGATAATCTTCGAAACAATTGGTGGTATGGATTTATCGCCTGGTTACCTTTTATGCCTTCAGATGAATCTGAGTATACAATAAAATTCAGATATCTTGGTGGTAAACCATATACAGAACAATCATGGCATCCCGAATGGAAAAAGTGGACATTAGACGAAACACAACCAATAAATGCTTCACGGGTTGATGCTTATTCAAGAATTGATATACTTCTAAGCCAAAGATGGTTTTTTAGAAAATGGAATCTGCAGACTTATGTTCATATTGAAAATATATTAAATACTCCAAATGTCTGGCAATATAATTATAATGATGATGGTTCAATTGAAACAATATATCAAGTAGGAAGAATGATGGTTCTTGGATTTATTTTGGAATTATAAAATTTAAAAGAAAATCAAACCTTTTAAGATTTTTAACCCTTGCCATACAAACAAATTTTTATAGTAACAATTTTGATGTGATTTCATTTTTACTTGTACAATAATTATATATGATGAAATCCTTTTTAATATTCATAAATAAAATGTTTGACTAATTTATTATTTTTAATTTAATATAAGCACATGAAATATCGAATAGAAAAATATAAAAGAATTTTTAATGATTCTAAGTCGAGATCGGCTGAATTAAATCTACAGGCTAGACCGGAATCTCTGGAGCTCTTTACAAATGTTATGGAAGAATTCTCTGAAAAACGTGTGCTCGACTTCTACTGTGGAACAGGATTGAATTCTATTCTAATGGTTGAACTTGGATACAGAGTGATTGTTTCCGAAGCAAGCAAAGAAGCTCTCATGATCACATCCCAGAGAGCAAAAATGTACAATTATTCTCTTGAACTGGCAAAACTAACAGGTCCGTTTACTGTAAATCTTCCTGATAAAGCTATAAACGGTATGATTGTACTCGACATTGCTGATTCATTAAAAGATGAAGAGATAGTTCAAGTTATCACTGAAGCACAGAGATTATTGATAAACGGAGGATTTTTATTTATTAATTTTCTTCCAGCAGATCCAATTCCGACGAAATTTAAATTTAATTTAACAACCGATGGAATCTACACTTTACTTGAAGGTCCGGAATCAGGTAATTCCATTATTCTTAGAGATAATAAAAGAATTGAATCATTCTTTTCAAATAAATTTCTCCTATCGGATTTCAATATCACTAAAGGAGGAAAAAGAAGAATTCTTGCAAAAAATATATAAATTATACTTAAAAACAAATTGATAAAATTTTTTATTGCTGCATCAATAATATTATTCTCTTTAATTTCATACTGTAATTCTTCAACCAATCAATACGATGATATCATTATTTCAGAAAATAAAATTTTACTACCTGCTGTAGCTACAAATAGTGCTATTTCACTTGAAAAAGCAATCTATCAGAGAAGATCAATAAGAAATTTTGTCGACTCTTCCCTTACATTAGAACAAATATCACAGCTACTCTGGTCAGCTCAGGGAATCACCAACAGACATGGATACAGAACAGTACCTTCAGCCGGTGCTCTATATCCTCTTGAAATTTATTTAATTGTTGGAAGCGTCGACAGGCTGATCCCTGGACTCTATAAGTACTTACCAATAGAAAATGTTTTAATCAGAATTAAATCCGAAGATCTCCGGGAAAAAATTTCATCTGCTTCTTATGCACAGGATTTTATCGAAATTGCTCCTGTTTCCATTGTGATAACATGTATATATTCAAAAACAACATCGAAATATGGAACAAGGGGGATAAGATATGTTCACATGGAAGCGGGACATTCTTCTCAGAATATTTATCTTCAATCTGTTTCTCTTGGTCTAGGTAGCGTTGCAATTGGAGCCTTTAATGATCAGTTA
>CBDUTX010000221.1:0-4279 GCA_965370235.1 uncultured Desulfuromonadaceae bacterium
AAGAGGGAAAGGATAATCCTTGAGGGCGATGTACCCAGTCCTATCAGTCCTCCCTCCGGTTGTAGATTCCACCCAAGATGCTGGCTGTGCCAGGAGATTTGCAGACAACAAGAGCCTCAACTTAAAAAAGTTAAAGATACAAATGACCACTATGTTGCTTGTCATTTTGCTGACACATGGAAAACAGTGCCAATTGTAAGTGAAGGAGGTGGATATCAAAGATAGTACCTTCATTCCTGATGCCGTTAAAGAATTATGTTACAGAATAATTAGTGTGCTAAATAGTAACTAAATATTTTTTCTTATTATACTCTTTCATTTCAATTTGAATTCTCTCCAGTGCACTTTTTTCAATAACTTCCATTAATAATCTCCTTTAAAAATCAATTAAAATCATTGACCTGTAAAAAAAAACATATGATGATAAACGGTAATATGTTTATGAGCAAGACAAATTTTTACATAAAATTTCTTGAGATATCTAATCTTTTATCAATAAAGAAAAAAATTGAAATAAAAAGGGGTATAATAATTCCTCTTCCTGTTCTCTATACGAGATCAATTATTCTTGGTCTGGAAAAATTTCCTGAAGCATATGGTTTAAACTTTCTCTTTTTCAGAAATATTCCTTGTTTAAAACTGTATATAGATGGAAAAGGTTTAATTTCAAACCCTTTTACTATGGATATATTCAGTTTGCACGAATGGTATGAAGATACAAATTTCTATCACTCCGCTTTATCACTGTCTGATAAGTTAAATTTCTTTATTAATCCTGAAAAAACAGCAGATAAAATCGGTACTGTATCAATTATATTCCCCGGAAAATATGGTGTTGACATTTGTTCGGTTAATAAATTAACTTCCCTTACATTTTCCATTGGATCAATCCATCCGTTATGGAATGAATATGACGAAGAAAAGGATAAGAGAAAATGGGGATCTTGTATAAACCTAATCTGTACAAAAAAAATAACTTATAAACTTGCAGGAGAAATATTGAATACAGTTTCAAAATTCATTTTAGAACCTGATTTCCCAGAAATTGAAAATTTAGGAGACATTACATGAAAAATATCTTTTCATTTATAAGAAAATTCATCAAAACAAAAAATGTGAGAGAGATAAATAAATTAAAAAATATGATATCTGAAATAATTAATATATATGATGAAATTCATGACATCGACCTGAAATCTGAAACAATAAAATTCAAAGAAGAGCTGAAAGAAAGAACAAAATCCCTGGATAAAGAAATAGAAAGTCTTAAAGAACAAATTAAAACAACTCAAAATACTGATTTAAGGATGGAATTAAAAGATAAATTCTCAGAACTTGAAAATAAAAGATTTAATACTGAAAATGATTACCTGAATGAAATTCTTCCACGCGCCTTTGCACTGGTTAAAGAAACATGCAGAAGAATGATAGGTAGTGAATTTGAAGTTACCGGTCATATTACAAAATGGGAAATGTTACCCTATGATGTTCAGTTGATCGGAGCTATTGCTCTTCATCAGGGTAAAATTGCAGAAATGGCTACAGGTGAAGGAAAAACACTTGTAGCAACCATGCCTCTCTACCTTAATGCACTCCCGGGACATGGTGTGCACCTTGTTACTGTAAATGACTACCTTGCACTGAGAGATAGTGAATGGATGGGAAAGATCTTCGAAGAATTAGGCATGACAGTTGGTTGTATTCAGGGAAATATGAATTTTGAAGAGAGAAAAGAACACTACAATAGAGATATTACTTATGGAACCAATAATGAATTTGGTTTTGATTATCTAAGAGATAATATAGCAATTCGTCCGGAAAATAGAGTACAGCGTCCTCATTACTACTGCATTATCGATGAAGTAGATTCTGTTCTTATAGATGAAGCAAGAACTCCTCTCATTATCTCAGGTCTTGTTGAAACCGATAAAAAAGAAAAAATTTATCAGGATCTTAAACCAAATGTGGAAAGAACTATTCGTCACCAAAATTCCTTAATAAATAAACTTCTATCAGAAGCAGAGAATCTTCTCGATTCAGACCCAAATATTGCAGGGGAAAAACTCCTTATTGTTCAAAAAGGAGCACCAAAATCTAAGAGATTGATAAAATTAAAACAGAGAACAGGCATTAAATCATTAATTGATGAAACAGAGAAGAGAATAATGGTTGAAGATGGAATGAGCAAACATAAGAGATTGACAACACTTACTGAGGAACTCTACTTCGCAATCGATGAAAAAGGACATTCAGTAAATATTTCAGAAATGGGAAGAAAGATAATATCTCCAAATGATCCTGATTTTTTTACTCTTCCTGATATAAGTATATTATTAAAAGATATTCAAAGTGATGAAAACCTCAGTACAGAAGAGAAAATGAAAAAAGAAGATAATGTCCACAGGTTATATGCTGCAAAGAGTGAAAATATCCATGCAATCAACCAACTTCTCAGAGCTTACTCTCTTTTCAACAAAGATGAGGAATACATTGTATCTGATAAAAAAGTGATGATAGTTGATGAATTCACAGGTAGAGTACTCCCAGGAAGAAGATACTCTGACGGAATGCATCAGGCTCTTCAGGCAAAGGAAAATGTTCCTATTGAGTCAGAAACTCAGGTCATAGCAACGATAACAATTCAAAATTATTTCAGAATGTATACAAAACTTGCAGGTATGACAGGTACTGCTGAAACAGAAGCACAGGAATTTCATAAAATATACAAAATGGATGTTCTTGTAATACCTACAAATGAACCTATCAGAAGAATTGATAATAACGATAAAATTTATAAGACAAAACGAGAAAAAACAAATGCAATAATATCTGAGATAGAAAGACTTCATTATTTAAAAAGACCTGTATTGGTTGGAACTATTTCGGTTGAAACATCTGAGATGTTATCAAGAATGCTGAAGAGAAAAGGTATAAAACATGAAGTATTAAATGCAAAACAACATCATAGAGAAGCTGAAATAGTTACATACGCAGGTAAAGCCGGAAAAGTTACAATAGCGACTAATATGGCTGGAAGAGGAACAGATATCAAACTGGGAGAAGGTGTCCTAAAAAGCAAGATTGGCTGTCTTATACACCATCTCGGTGATAATAAATGTGACAAAACAGAAGATGTTAAAAATTGTATAAGAGATATGCCTTGTGGATTGCACATTATAGGCACGGAAAGACATGAATCAAGAAGAATTGACAGACAGTTAAGAGGAAGATCTGGCAGACAGGGTGATCCGGGTGCTTCAAAATTTTATCTTTCACTGGAAGATGATCTGATGAGATTATTTGGTTCTGAAAAAATCGCCAGGATAATGGATAGAATGGGTCTATCGGAAGGTGAAGTTATTGAGCATCCCCTTGTCAACAGAGCAGTTGAAAATTCACAGAAAAAAGTTGAAGCATTCAATTTTGACATAAGACAAAGAGTTCTTAAATACGACTCAATTTTAAATGAACAGAGAAATTTTATTTATGACCTGAGAAATATAGTACTTGAAGGATGGGATTTGAAGGGGCAGATAATTGAGAAAATGAATGTTATTGCTGAATATCTTGTTGATGAATATTTAACGGATGATCCTGAATCATGGGACTGGGATATTTTCAATATTGAAACAATAAGACACCTTGGTCCGATTAGAATTGCCAGTCCACAGAAAAATACTCAAAAAGACGATGTTTTAAACAATATATTAAAAGAAGCTTTAGACCTCTACAATCACTTCGAAACTCTGGTCAGTGAAGAGAAAATGCGTGAAATAGAAAGATTCATCAGTCTTATTGTTATAGATGAATCCTGGAGAAATCACCTGTATGAAATGGATGCCCTAAGGGAAGGTATTGGTTTGCGTGGTTATGCACAGAGAGATCCATTGGTAGAATATACCATTGAATCACAGCGCCTGTTTCGTGATATGTTATTTGAACTGGACAGAGAGATTATTCGCCGTCTATTTCATCCTATGATAGAACCTTCAAAACAAAGATCTCCTGGTTCAATGCAGACTATTAAGAAAGATTTTCAGTTATCAAGAAATCTCCAACAGAGACCTCTTCCTATAAAATCAGGATCTCGACCAAAAACCATTACAAAAAAATTTAAAAAACCAGGAAGAAATCAGAGTTGCCCTTGCGGAAGTGGGAAAAAATTCAAAGAATGCCATGGTATTGGTTCTGGTCTTCCCAGAAATGCTGAAGAAGAAAAACTCTTCATACTTTTCTTTACCAATCCGGATAAATGGGAAAAACAGACAGGAGTGAAATT
>CBDUTX010000222.1:0-4276 GCA_965370235.1 uncultured Desulfuromonadaceae bacterium
AAAAAAAAACTTTTAACTGAAAATAATAATGACATTGCTGACTCATATACTCATTTAGGTTTAACAAATGATTGCTTGGGAAAATTTAATACTTCTTTGAAATATTTTAATGCTGCCCTAAATATTCAAAAAGAAAAATTAGGTGATAAACATATAGGAATTTCATATGCATATAATAATATTGGTTCTACATATTATCATATTGGAGAATATCAAAAAGCTTTAGACTATCATTTGAAATCTTTAAAGATAAAGGAAAAAATTTTAGGTTGCAATCATCTTGATACTGCTGAATCTTATAATAATATTGGATTGATCTATAAAAAATTAAATGATTATAATAACTCATTATTATACTATTCAAAATCTCAAAAAATTACCGAATCTATTTTAGGTTTTAAACATCCTTATATTTCAGTTCTTTATCATAATATTGGAGCATTATATGAAAAAAAACGAGAGCTTAAAAAAGCTTTAGATTATTATTTTAAAGCAGTTGAAATCAATAAGGAGACTTTGGGAATAACACATCCAAATATTATTTCAAATTACAATCATATTTCAGCTTTATACTGGCATAATGAAGATTATAAAAATTCCTTATTCTATTCTAATAAAGCTTTATATATTATTGAAAATTATATGCAGATTTCTCATCTTTCTTTTACTGCTACTTATTTCAATATATCAAAACTTTACCAAAGAGATGGAAATTTCAAAAGAGCTTTAAAATATTCAAAGAAATCATTAACTATTAGAGGAAAAATACATGGAAACAATAGCCCAATCTTAATATCAAATAATATCTTAATTGCTGAAATTTATAATCAATTAAATGAATATGAAAAAGCTTTAAAATATTTCAAAGTTGCTTTAAAAATTAATAAAAAGACTAACAATTTAATTCAAAAAGCTAATATTGATCTAAAAATAAAAGAGATTAAAAAATCTAAATCAATTAAATAAAATCAACTTTTTGTTTATTGACAATTATATATTCTTCTTGATTAAGTTGATGAGAGATTTTTACGCAGTAGGGGAGGGGCTTGTCTCCTCCTGTGGGCTTGCCTCATCCCCTGCATATTTATTATCTGTGTTCTATTCTTCCGGGCGGTGCTGGGTATTGTTCATTGCTTATTGTTAATTGTTTATCCTCCGTGTTTTTCCATGGCAAAAAATATTATATTGGGATGTGTGGAGCTTTGCCTACCTGTGCGTTGCACGCAGACAGGTGTCTTAGTGTTTTTGTGTGAAAATATATCTTGATAAAAAATTATAATCATATATTTTTTATCTATAATAGAGCAATTGAGGAAAGGAATATTATGAATAGAGAGGAAAGAGCAAAAAAAATAATTAAAATTCTTAAAAGAGAAATACCGGAAGCAAAATGTCATCTGATTTATAAAAATCCCGATCAATTGCTCTTTGCAACAATTCTATCTGCCCAGACAAGGGATGAAAGAGTAAATGCTGCTACAGATATAATATTTGAGAAATATAAAAACCCAAAACAACTATCCAATGCAGATATAAAATGGTTGGAAAAAATATTAAAACCTGTTGGAATGTTCAGAACAAAATCAAGAAGGATAGTGGAGGCTGCAAAATATATTCTCCTCAATTATGTCGGGAAAGTTCCTGATAATATGGAAGATATGCTGAAAATACCCGGAGTTGGGAGAAAAACTGCTAATTTGGTTCTAAGTGAGATTTTTAATACTCCCGGGATTATTGTCGATACACATGTGAAAAGAGTTACTTCACGTTTGGGTTTTGTTAAGAAAGAGGACAGCCCTGAGATAATTGAAAAAAAGCTAAATAAAATTGTAATAAAAAAGAATTGGACATTATTTTCTTTTCTCATAGGTGATCATGGTAGGATTACTTGCAAAGCGAGAAAACCTCAATGTGATGATTGCTCTTTACATAAATTTTGTTGTAATATTAAAAGATTTGATGATTGTATTTAATATGTTATAAATATACGAGGAGGAAATATGAGTGAAATTATATCTTCAGATATGAATTTATCAGATGTTGTACAAAAATATCCTGAAACTATTAAAGTTTTTCATAAGTACAATCTCCACTGTCTTGGCTGTATACTTGCAGCAGGTGAGTCACTTGGAGACGGTCTCAGGGCTCATGGTCTCGATGTTGAAACAGTTGTCAGTGAAATGAATAATGTTATTTCTGAACAGGAAGTCAAGAGTAATCAGTGAATAATAAAAAATATTTCATTATTGTTTTTCTTATTGTATTTGTAGTTACCTGTACACCGGTTAAAAGGGATGATTATTTACATCAGGGGCAGTCTGAAAACCTGTACTCTATTGCAATGGAAGAATTCCAGGAAGAAAATTATTCAGATGCTGTAATTCTCTTTAGAGAAATTGAAAGGACATACCCACACAGTGATAGAGAATACCATGTAGGTTATATGTTATCATTGAGCTTTTTCAGAATGGAAAATTTTCAGCAGTCTGAAATAGAACTAAAGAAACTACTTTCAATGCATAATATCCCTGAAGATCTTGCAATATCTTCTACACATCTTCTCGCAGAAGTATATCAGGAAAGGGGAAAATCCATTGATGCTGCCCGAACTTATTTGAATCTTCATGAAAAGCTCGATGATCAGGATTACAGGTCTATTGTCGAAGAGGATTTTCAGCAGATAATTGAAAGTATACCTTCCGATGATCAATGGAAGGTTTACAAAATGTACAGAGGTCATGATCTTGCTCCTTTAATAATGTATTCTGCTTCAATTCAAGCTTATTCAGAAGGTAAGAGCGATATAGCTCAGAGTTATTGGGAGGAACTCCTTCTGAAATTTCCTGATTCCCGGTTCGCTCTTAGACAACCCCCTATTGGCAGAGATATAGTCGATAATTTGATAGGTGTTCTTCTTCCTCTTGAAGGAGAATGGTCAAATTATGGTCTCGATGTACTCAATGGTATTAGATTGGGTATTAAAAACACATCTCTTGAACTGAAGATTTATAATACAGAAGGATCTGTTAGTCTGACAAGAGAACTTGCAGAGAAATTAATATTTGAAGATGGAGTCATTGCCATTGTCGGTCCACTTCTGTCAAGTACATCTTATGAAATTGCATCTATTTGTGATCAAGCCGAAGTGCCGATGATAACTCCTACAGCAATGCAGGAAGGGATCAGGGAAGCAGGTGAATATATTTTCCAGCTTAACAGAAAAGAGGAAAGCGGAGGATTGGATATATTGGCAAATCATGCATGTCTGGAAATGGGGTACAGTAATTTTGCTATTGTATATGAGGAAAATTATTCATCCGAAGCTGAGAATTTTTCACAAGAGTTAAAAACTTATGGAGGAAGGGTTGTCGGGGAATGGGAATTTGATAAAGGTACAAATAATTTTTCTACCATAGCTGACAATATTATTGAAAAAGAACCTGAAGCTATTTTTATCACAGGGAATTATCAGGGTATAGTACAGTTAACAGCCACATTGAGATTTAAAGGATTTGAAGCTCAGTTTTTTGGGTCTTCGCAGTGGGATGACGACAGAATTGTAAGATTTGGAGAAGATGCTGTTGTAGATGCAATATTTGTCGGGAAAGGTTCACCTCTGTCAGGTTCTGAGATAATGACCTTTATATCGAGTTTTACAGCAGAATACGGGAAAGAACCTCCAAATATATCACGGCTTGGTTATGATGCTTCAAGAATTATTGCAATGGCGTATTCATCATTAAGTGACATCATGTCTGCATCTGAACTTGGGGATGCAATAATTCATATAAAATTTTACAGAGGTGCATCCGGACCAATCATCCTTGCTCCGGATGAAAATTTCACTTATAATTTGCGGACAATAAAACGGGGGAGAATAATCTCTCTTGATGAATAGAAATGAGAAATATTAAAGGAGATATTAATGGCTAAGAAAAAAATAAAATTTGAAGGTAAAAAAAAAGAAATCCGGAAAGAACAACCTAAAGAGAAAATACAAAAAACTGTTAAGAAAGAAAAATTAGAAGGTTTAGGTTTAACAGCAGGAAACTATATTGTAATTGTAATAGGTTTAATTTTGATCATTCTTGGATATTTTTTCCTCAAACAGGGTTCAATAACTCTTGCTCCAATTCTCCTTGTCCTCGGTTATGTTGTTCTTATTCCTCTTGGTTTGATTGTAGATTTTTCTAGATTTTCAAGAAAGAAAAAAGAAGAAGAAATAGAGAACAAATAAAATAACAATCAGTTTTCAAGTAAATAAAATTTATCAGCA
>CBDUTX010000223.1:0-4245 GCA_965370235.1 uncultured Desulfuromonadaceae bacterium
GAGAAAAGATTCTAAATTTAAAACCTGTAAAAAGCAGATAAGAAATAAAAAAACTTCTCTTGATCACTGGAGAATGGATAAATATATTAGAAGAAGAAATTTCTTTCTCTGGTATTGTCGATGTCAAGTATTTAATACAAAAAGCATTTATCGATGCCGAAGGACTAAGTGTTAGCGATTTTTATGATATAGCAAATAATCTTTATATAAGCTTTGAACTAAAAAACAGATTAAAAAATTCACTGAGTAAATATCCCCTGACAGCAGAAATACTCTCTACTTTGCCTGCTTTGGAGAATCTTTGGAAAAAGATCGACACCACCATTGATGAAAATCGACAGATCAAAGACTCAGCTACAAAGAACCTCCATAGAATAAGAAAACAGATAATCAGTCAGCGACAGTATCTATCAAACATATTCAAAAAACAAACAGATAAATACGAGCGCTTTCTTCAGGAAAAATTTACAACACAGAGGAATGGACGATATGTTATTGCAGTTAAATCTGAAAAACAAAAAAGGATCAACGGAATAATTCATGATGTTTCAGAATCAGGTTCAACTGTATTTCTCGAACCAATTGAACTTGTTCCTGAAAATAATAAACTTCAAAAACTTTTAAAAGATGAACACTGGGAAATAATAAAGATATTAAGGGAATTAAGCGAAGATGTATTTGAAAACAGAGATTATTTGATATCTACTTTCAACATTTTAATTAATTTTGATATTATTTCAGCTAAAGCAAGATTATCAAAAAAAATCGGTGGAATATTTCCGGACGAGGGTCGGATTGACTTGCATAATGCAAGGCATCCTCTTCTTTTACTTTTAAAAGGAAAAGAGAACACTTATCCTCTTGATCTGAAATTCCCAGACAACATAAAAGCTATTCTAATAAGCGGTCCTAATGCAGGCGGAAAGACAATTGCTTTAAAAACTGTTGGTACTATTTTGCTCCTCGCATACATTGGAGTTCATGTTCCTGTTGGTGCAAAAACTAACATACCATATGACTATAAAATATTTACAGAAGGAGGAGACCATCAGTCAATTGAAGACAATGTTTCAACATTTTCCGGCAGAATCAGAAGATGGAAAAATCTGCTTGAAAATGCAGATGACAAAACTCTTATTTTAATCGATGAGATTGGCAGTTCTACTGATCCTGTAAAAGGATCTGCACTGGCAATATCATATATTAATGATCTGATAAGAAAAGGAACTAAGATAATTACAACTACAAATATTATGCGTCTTAAAAGTGAAGTTGATAAATCAGATATGATAATCAATGCCTCCATGGATATGAATATCAATAATTATGAGCCTACCTATCATTTAACTATGGGAATCCCAGGATCTTCCTTTACTTTTGAAATAGCTGAAAAATTCGGTTTACCAAAGCACATAATTGAAGAATCAAAAAAACTGATCTCAAGTTCTGAATTGAATTATGAACAGGTTATTGCTAAAACCAAGAAGCTATTGACAGAGGTTGAAACAGAAAAAATAAAGTTGGAAGAAAAGATGAAAGAACATGAGAAAATAACTAAGAATGTAATCTCAGAAAAAAACACATTTGAACAGGAAAAAGAATACTTTTTCAAGGATATAGAAAAAAAACAAAAAGAACTCCTTCGCGATATGAGAAAAAAAGCAGAGAACTTGATAAAAGAAATCAAAGAAAAACAGGCAAGCAAAGAGAGTATAAAAAAAACAAGAGACTTCCTTCTGCCAAAGCCAAAAAAAGAAGAACTTGTAATAAATAACAAGATGGTTTTTAAAACAGGTGATTTTATATGGCTTAAGAATATGAATATAAAAGGTAAGATAACAAACATCCATAATAATGAAATATCTGTAAATACCGGTACACTACAGATCATATGCAGCAGAAATAACATTGAACCTATACAGGAAAAAAATAAAACAAGTGTCGAGGAGTCTATTATTTTTACAAGAGATAGAGAGATATCTTCAAAAATCGATCTCAGAGGTTTCGACAGCAGTTCAGCAATTGAAGAACTTGTTAAATTCCTTGATGATGCAGAGCTGACAGGTTATCCATTTGTTACTGTAATACATGGTATCGGTACAGGTAAGTTAAAAACTGTAATTGAAAAGTATTTACTGAAGAATAACTACATATTTCGATCAGGTCAGCCTTTTGAAGGTGGTACAGGAGTTACTATAATAAATTTAAATTATGAATGATAAAAATGGAAAGTAATATTACTGAGATTCTCAGCAGGATATCTCTCGTAGATCTAGTAAGTGATTATATCACTCTGAAACAGAGAGGCTCTGAATTTATTGCCCTTTGCCCATTTCATCAGGAAAAAACTCCTTCATTTACAGTTTCTCCGACCAAAAACCTTTTTTACTGTTTCGGCTGCGGAAAGGGCGGAAATGCAATAAATTTCTTAATGGAATCTGAAAACATTGACTTTAAAGAAGCTCTGAATATATTAGCAAAAAAGGCTGGAATTGACCTGTCCACAAATGAATTCAAACCTCTTGATAAATACTACAAAATAATGAAATACGCTTCAGACTTTTACCACAATATCCTTTTGAAAGGTCGAGCAAAAAACATTGAATCTTATCTGAAAAGACGAGGTATTGATAATGAAATGATTGTCAAATTCAAATTGGGAGCAGGAACAGAGAAATTAATTCCATACTTAAGAAAGGAAAATATTGAATTTGATATGTTAAAGAAAACAGGTCTTCTTGTCCAACAAGGAAATTCTTTTGTCGAGAGATTTCAAGAAAGATTGATTTTTTCGATTTTTGATGTTCATGGAAAAGTAGTTGCTTTTGGAGGAAGAACACTGGGAAATAAAAATCCGAAATATATTAACTCTCCTCAAACAGAAATCTACAATAAAAGCCAAATACTTTATGGTTTGAATTTTTCAAAAAAGGAAATCAGAAAAAAGCGCAAAGTTATTTTAGTTGAAGGATATCTTGATTTGATTGCATTGCATCAATTTGGTTTTTCAAATTCGGTTGCATCTCTTGGAACATCTTTTACAACTTCACATGGTAAATTACTTAAACGTTTTACAGATGAAGTCATAATCATATATGATTATGACACAGCAGGTTTAACAGCTACTGAAAGAGCTATAAAAATACTTCTGAAAGAAGACTTGGATGTTTTTATCTGTTCAATCCCTGGTTCAAAGGATCCCGATGAATTCCTCAGAAAGAATTCCGACTCAAAAAATAAACTTCTTTCTCATACAATTAGCTGGCTTGATTTTATCTTGCAGATACACAAATCCAACACTCCTTCTGAAAAGAATAATCTTGTTTCAATAATTTCAGATATTATAACCAGTATTAAAAATCCTGTTCTTCAACATGAATGGAGAAAAAAAGCTGCTTACAGAACAAGTTTAAATCCACAATATTTTACTGAAGGCTACACATATCCGGTCAGAAAAACATCAAAAATGCAATTGACAGTTCTTTCATTCAAGAACATATGGCATTTAATTACATCAATATCTGAAAGAGATGATGCAGCAGGAGATGAAGCAAAAAGTTGCCTTGAACAACAAATTTCAAGTGAAGATAATACTTTATACGCTGAAAATAGCAGCTTACAGAATGAAATTACACGTTTGAAATTTTGCAGTGAAGAAGAAGCAAAAAAAAGCTTGGGAAAATATTTAAAAAGATACGAAGATTTATTTGCAAAACAAAAAAGCGAAGCGATCCTTGAAAAGATAAGAAGAGCGCAAAATAATGGAAAGAGTACAAGAAAACTTGAAATTGAACTTGAAAAAATATTGAGAAATTAAAATATGAATTTATGTACTTTACAAATGAATATTATTGTTTATATTTTATTGTAGAAACAAAATATTTTCTTATATAGGGATATTTTTTTGTAAAAAAAAGTATAATATATATAGTTTCAGGAGGGAATATGGGCAGAAAACCCAAGGAAAAAGAGAAAAAAAAAGAAAAGAAAAAAGTTAAACCTGCTACCACAACAAGAAAAAGAAAATTAGCTAATCTCCAGATGATAATGGATGATAATAATTTCCTTAAAACTGCAAAAAAGATTGAAAAGATTGCCAGAGCAAAAGAAAATATAATCTCCTACAATGAAATGAATAGGTTAATCCCAAAAAACTGGAACGATGAAAGTATCATCGAAGGTATTTACACTTATTTAAAAAAAGCAAAAATAACAATTATCAATCGAAAAAGGAAACATTCAAAA
>CBDUTX010000224.1:0-4231 GCA_965370235.1 uncultured Desulfuromonadaceae bacterium
CTATAAGAATGATAAAAAAAAGAATATTAGAGTATGAATTTAATAAATTTCCAAGTATTAAGGGATTTTGTTCACAAGTCCGTAAATTTCCAAATGGGTCTATTGCCCATTTTTTTGTCCCGCATAAACATGTCCCAAATTGTATATAAGAAAATTTACTATGTTCTATTAAGCAATTTTCAACAGGTATTGTAACATATATCGGGATTTTGTATTTTTTGCATTTTTCATTTGCTTTAAAAAGAGCTTTTTCCATTTCTTCGTCTTCAATCCACAACATTTTATTTCTTCTGTGTTTTTTATTTCTCGGTACAAATCTATTTAAAGCAATAGAATCTGCGGAAAATGAAAAAGCAAAATCAATTAAATCATCAATTTCTCCTATGTTTTCTCTTGTAATTATTATTGAAACATTCAGACGAACTTTTCTTTTCTTAATATTGATCAAAGCTGCTTTTACTTTATCCAGGTTGTCTTTTCCACACAATTTAATATATTTTTCTTTTTTTAAGCTGATAAGAGGTATATCAAAAAGAGTTATTCCTTTATCAATTAGATTGTCAATTTTATTTCCTGTCAACATAGTCCCATTTGTTATAAAAAAGAGATTATCAACATATTTTTTCAAATATTGGATAATCTCAACTATGTTTTTATAAAGGAGTGGTTCTCCGCCGGTTATGGCAATTCCACCAGGATGAATTTCTGAAAAGATTTTATCAAAAAGTTCAACAATTTTACTTGTTGATAATTCACCAATGAGATAATTTTTATTTTCAATCCAAACATTGTAACAAAATATACAATTGTTATTACATCTCGTCGTAATTTCAAATACAAGAAAAGGATCAATCATCTAATAACAGATTAGTAAAAATAGTATCAAGAAAGGGTATAATGCTGTCTAATTTGGAAAGTTCTTCTTTTGTTTTATAATAATTATCAGCAAAAATTTCAAAAGAAAGACTGTCAATCTCTTCTTTCTTCAATTTTTCAGCAAACTCATCATAACTTCTCTCAAATCTCCAGATATGAAAGTGCAGGATAGTTGAGAATGAATCTGTTTCTACATAAAAATAATTATAAATTCTGACATTATTTAATATCTCTAATGTAGAAATTGAAATTATATCGTTAACAATATTTGTAACAGCACTATCGTGTTCTTCTGTGGAAATAATGTTTTTATCAACAAGTTTGTTTAGAATATCAATTTTAATTTCAACACTGTCAATTATATTGCTTTTATCAATATCAACAGGAGGAAGCGCCATTCTTGTCAAGTATCTTATTCCTGCCATATTCTCAATTCTTTCTTTAAAAATACATTTTATACTCTGTATTTCAAAATCGTTTATCGACAAACTGTCCTTTAAAGTAGAAAAAGAAGCAATTATTGTATCAAGATTATTTCGTAGCTCTTCCGCTTTTTTATAATCAACAAATCTATTTATATTAAAAATTATTTCATTTTCATCTTCAACATCGTCAAAATTATATAGAGTATCAATTTCTTTCCAGAGTTTTTTTAAGTTTTTCCATTGATAGGTTTCTTTTATCCTGTAAAATCTATAATTCTGTTCTGAGGTGCTTTCTATTTCGATTCTCTGTGTTTGGTTGTTATTAATTTTACTGCATGAATAATTTATAAAAATTAATTGTAGTGTAGATAAAAAAGTAGTTAATAAAATATTTCTCTTCTTTTTCTTAAAACCGGTTTTTTTAAAACCAAAAGACATAAGTATTATTCCTGAAAGAACACCTGCAAAAATAAATAAAAAGTGAAATATTTTCATTTCTTCTTTCTCCCTTTTTAAAAATATTATATCAGTTCTTATTAAAGTTTCAAGTAACAAGTTGCAAACTATAAGTAGTAAATTATAAGTTTCAAGTTAAAAGAATAATATTCTCTCACTCTGTCTTTTTCTGTGGTAAAAATCTTTATCCTGGAATGGGGAATGGGCTCTGCCTGCCTGCAGCAGGCAGATGCTATTCATTGTTGAATATATTTGCTGAAGGGATGGGATATTACTTTCTGAAATCTTAAACCGTTAATCGTTGTTCTTAAATCAACTGGCTGTTTAAGGGGAGGCAGTTTCCCTCCCCTATTAAAAAGTCTATCTTACAACTACAATTTTCTCACCGGCAGAAAATCCTCCTGCTGTCATCCTGTAGAAATATGTCCCCGAGGAAACCATGATGCCATGATTGTCCCTTCCGTCCCATTCAATCTTGTAATTACCGGCAGTCTGTACCTGATTGACTAATGTACTGACCTCACGTCCTGTTACGTCGTATATAATCAGTCTTACCGGTGCTTCAGAACCAACTGAATATGATATCATCGCACGTCCCCTTACAGGATTCGGATATGCTCTGTGAAGCGCAAATTGATATCCTGCAGGCACTACTGGTCCTGTCAACTCCTCTTCAACTCCGGAGAAACCCGACTCCACTTCGACGAGAACATCATCAAAATAATATCCTTCATAAGTAACACTTCCATCCGATCCGAACCTCCAGCAGACATTTACATCTCCGCTTATCGTGAATGTATGATGCTGCTCTTCCCAAACAGTATGATCATGCCCTGTCCAGAAAGGATCCCCGACATTGTATCCTCCGTATCCGTAGTTGCTTGCTCCGGTATATCCTTCATCGGGAGTTATGGTCGTCCATGTTGAACCGCTGTTTGTAGTTATCTGCATCTGTGCCCCTTCCCAGCTTGTCTCTATATCATATCTGTGCCAGAAAGACATCACAGCTCCGGCTCCGACTGTGAACTGAGGACTCATCGTTCTGCTGTTCGTAAGACTGTTTGCATATTTCCATGTTCCTTCCTGACCACAGTACATCGAATGTGTCGGACTGAGTGAATCATGTTCTGTAAGATGCCAACTTGTAGAACCTGTATAAGTCCAATCAGCAGTATCTTTATCTTCAAAATCTTCGGAAAATATAACCGAACCTATTCCCACTGTTATCGTATCAAAATATGAATATCCGCCTGACATCTGTACTTCAAACTCGAAATCCATAAAATAAGGCTCGGGTGTGCTTGCTGATATTGAAACCTGAAATGCACTGTCATGCCATGAAATGTCTCCGGGTAAGATAGAGGACATGTTCTCCGTTGAATCTGTTACGCTTCCATATGAATCATCTGTTCTTATGGTGAGCTCAAGATCATAAGCAGTTCCGCTTCCTTCGTTTTCGAGTTTGGGCCACATGTAAAAATTATCCCCTGCCAAAACCTCAGCAGGTCCCATCATCGTCCAAAGACTCAAAATGGGTGCATTTACAAGAAGATAAAAACTACTCGTCCATATGCTGTCATAGGTATCCCAGCATGTCATCGTTATCGGGATACTGTATCCGTCAGGGGTATCTCCTGCTATTGAAATTTGGTAAGGACTTGTTCCTACTACCGTATCGTTCTCTGCTACATCTCCATAACCAAGTGTATCCGGATCTATTGTGATGTTTACATCGCTTGCTGTGAGAACTGCATATACATCGTATGCAGTGTCACTTCCCCAGTTCGCAATGGCAAGTGTCATGTCGTATGATTCTCCTCCGTTCACCTGCCCGTTGTTATATCCGCCTACTATTGTATCCGTATAAGCATAGGCAACATAAGCGCCTGATGAAGGGATTACATCGAGATCTACTTCATACCTGTAATGATCCTGCATTGTAACTACCAGTTTGACAACTGTACCTGGATTCTGAGGATCTATCGTAATATTTTGTGTCGTTCCCGTTCCATCCGCCCTTCCTATTATCACTCCGTCAACCGTTAATGCAATATAGCTGTACAGTGGAGCTGATACCGGAAAAACATTTAGTCCTGCTGTAATTGTAGGTGGATGCGTAACTGATATCGTCTGAGGAACATTTGAGAACAACCTCATATACGGATCTCCATGATGGTGGAATAGATGGTATGTTACCTGTTTTCCGGTTTGATTATAAGGCCAGGATGATTGTGCAAGAAAATGTTTTGCATATGTCATTGCAAATGCTGGTCTTACATCTGTTGTGTCGGGCTGATTTGCACCGTTGTAATCCGGCATGAAAAATGGCCACATATAATCGTAGTTACCCCAGATATATGTGTCGTTTACAAATGAATATGAAGTTGCTGAAGCTGCATTCACTCCGAGAAATCCTTTACCTGGTGCTCTGTGAAATGCTTCTGCAAAAACTTCACTTGAATAATCGTATTCTC
>CBDUTX010000225.1:0-4229 GCA_965370235.1 uncultured Desulfuromonadaceae bacterium
AGATACAACTACAGGCTTTACACTAAATCCTGTGATAAAACTAATTTCTCTCTTTGTTACATCATTTAATGGATTTACCATTCCTAAAAGAAGGTTTTTTCCTTTCTTCTGAAGTGGGATGACTTTATACTTGTGTGCTATTTCAGCTTCAAGAAGATCGAGAATAATTGGATCCATTTTTATTCTGGAAAGATTTACCGAATCAATTCCATAGTTTTTCTTAAAAAAATCAATTAATTTTGTCTCGTTTAAATGTCCACTTTTAACCAAAACAGAAACCACATCCTCTTTTCTTTCTTTCATCCTTTCAATGATAGCTTTGTTTTGACTCATAGTTATCAAACCGGTATTTAACAGTGCATTAAGTATTTCACCTGACATTATAACTCCGATGTTTCTTTGATTACTTCTTCTAAATCAGTTTCCTGATTTATTATAGCATCAATACCAGCATCTCTTAAAGTCTTCATCCCTTCTTTAATTGCTCCTTTGTTTAATTCATCAGCTGTAGCCCTATCAAGAATCATTTCCTTTATTTTCGAGGACATATACAACACTTCAAAAAGTGCTCTTCTTCCATAGTATCCGGTTTTATTGCATTTATCACAACCTGTTCCCTTGAAAATAGGAATATTCATCAATTTTGCAGGATCGATACCGACATCTCTCAGCATCTGTTCGGAAACTTTAACCTGCTTTCTGCAATATGAACATACTTTTTTAACTAATCTCTGCGCGACAACCAGAGTCAATGTCGAAGCTATCAAAAAAGGTTCAATCTCCATCTCAATTAACCTTGTTATCGTTGCTGCTGCAGTATTACTGTGAACAGAAGACAATACAAGATGACCTGTGAGAGAAGCTCTGATTGCAATTTCAGCTGTTTCTTTATCTCTGATTTCTCCAACCATTATTACATTTGGATCCTGTCTTAAATAAGATCTTAAAGCAAAAGCAAAAGTCAATCCAGCTGAGGGATTCATCTGAACCTGATTGATACCAGGTAATATATACTCCACCGGATCCTCAGCTGTTGTAATATTTATTTCCTTACTGTTAATATTATTTAATGCAGCATATAAAGTTGTTGTTTTTCCACTTCCACTTGGTCCGCTGATCAGGATAATACCATAAGGATTAGTTATTGCTTTTTTAAAATATTCCAATCCTCTTTCCTGCAATCCTAAATTATTCACATCAAAACTAACAGCTGACTTATCTAATACTCTGACAGCAACTTTTTCACCAAAAATTGTCGGAACGATTGAAATACGGAAATCAACCAGTTTGTTTTCTGTTTTCATTGTAGTTCTTCCATCCTGAGGTCTTCTTCTCTCATCGGGCTTCATTCCTCCAAGAAGTTTTATATAGGTAACAATACTCTGATGAAGATTATATCCAGGGGAAGCTATTTCATGAAGAATTCCATCAATTCTGAATCTTACTCTTACTTCTCTTTCATAAGGTTCAATATGAAAATCAGAACATCTTCTTTTTACCGCCATTTTTAAAACTTTTGCTGTAAATTGCTGAGCAGGTGATGTTGCTTTTACTTCAAGCAAGTCAAGATCCATCAATCCTTTTCCAATTTCTATTGTACTTGCCATTTCAAGCATATCTGTTTCAGCAGTAAAATCAATTGAAGAAGTAACTTTATCGAGTGCTTTTTGCATTTTGTAATATTTTTTCAGAGCACTCTCCATCGCTCTTTCTGCTGCTACAACCGGTTCTACATCATAACCGAGACCAAATCTAACCGACTCTATTGCATCATTATCAAAAGGATTTACCATTGCCATTCTCAAGGTTTTTCCTACTCTTGAGATCGGAACCATCTGGTGTTTTAAAGCTAAATCTGCAGGAATTATTTTGACAACACTTCTGTTCAGATTCAAAGCACTTAATTCTACACTTGGAACATTAAGTTTTTTTTCAAGTGCTGTAACAAGTTGGCTTTCAGTTATATACCCCAGGTGAATCAGAATACTTCCAAATTTACCTCCTACTCTTTTTTGTTCAACAAGAGCTTTTTCCAATTGACCTTTTTTTAAAAGACCTTCTTTTAATAATATTTCTCCGATTTTCATTATTTATACCCTTTAGTCATTATTAATGTGTTATTACAATCAAAGATTCGATTTTAGAATATTTTACAGGACCAATTCCTTTTATCAATAATAAATCTTCCTTGTTGGAAAAAAAACCATTGATAATTCTGTATTCAACTATCCTTCCGGCAATTACCGGACCAATACCTGGCAAAACTTCCAGTTGTCCTGCTGAAGCATGATTTATATCAACCGGAAACAAAACATCTTCTCTATTTAAAATAATTTCTTTTATTTCTTCTTCAATCATTAAACTATCAGGAAATGTATCTACTTCTAAAACAGATAATATAGAATCTGAATTAACATCTTGATCTACAAAAAGAGATTCTTGATGTACAGTTAATGTAATAGTTTCTCTATTTTTATTTTTCAACATTTTCCCTATTACTCCTATTATAACCACTGAAGTAATTGCTGCAATCAAAATTATCTCAGTTTTTGTCAAATAAGACATTTTAATATAAATCGAGCATATTCAATACTAGCTTTAGAGGAAAGCCAATTATATTATCAACACCTCCAATTATATTATCAGCAAAAAAACCACCCAGTCCCTGTATTGCATATCCTCCTGCTTTATCAATCCATTCACCGGAATTAATATATATACTAATATCATAATCAGATATTTTCCTAAAGTGAACAAGTGTTTTTTTTACAGATGTTTTAATATCTCCATTTTTTACCACTGAAACAGATGTTATTACTTTATGCCAAATTCCTGAAAGTTCTCTTAAATAATTTTCAGCTTCTTCTTTGTTCTTCGGTTTGAGAAATATTTTATTCTTAACAGAAATTACCGTATCTGCAGCAAGAATAATATCATATGGTTTTTTTATCTTATCTTTCACAGATTTGATTTTCAACTTTGATATTCTTACTGCATATGATTCTGCATCTTCGAATTCCCACGGTGTTTCATCAATATCAGGTTTAAATATTTCAAAATTAAATCCAAGGGCAGATAAAAAAAACCTCCGCCTTGGTGAAGCGGAGGCTAAGATGATCTTTTTCTCTCTCAATCAGCTTTTACTTTCTTCCCTTTTTTGTAGGTTTAGTAACTGTTGGTTTTTTTCTTTCAACATGCTCCTTCAACCGGGAAGAAGCAGAGAAATGAGGAACTTTCTTTGCTTTGATTCTAATGATTTCCTGAGTCTGTGGATTTCTTCCTTTACGAGCTTTTCTCTTCTTAACACTAAAAGTTCCAAAACCGACGAGTGTTACTTTTTCACCTTTTTTCAAGGAATTGCTGACAGCATCGATGAAGCTTTCAAGAGACTTCTGTGACTGTGCCTTTGACATTCCTGTGTCTTTGGCAATCTTTTCAACCAATTCACCCTTGTTCATACAAAGTCCTCCTTTTTAAGTTAGCGTTTATGCGCCTTCACAAGAAAATTAAACACAAAACATAGTATTTGTCAATGTATTTTATGCAATATATGGATTTATTTGCATTTTTACTGGTTATTTTAGACTTTTTGATAAAATTTTTGAATATCTTCTGAAAATTACTCTATTAGATTCGTGGTATTATCAAACGTACCATGTCCCTGATAACCCTGATGTCATGAATATCTTTGATCCTGATTGTAAATGAATAACTCCATCTGTTTCCAAATTTCTGCCAGTTGAATAAAGCTTCCCAGCAGTGCATATCCCTGTACAGCGCAAGGCTCTGATTGATCATATGTCCATCATTTAAATCCCATCTTGCTGAATATGTCAATTTCCAATTGTCAGTAAGATCAAGCCCCAACGAGCCCCATAATTGTTGATTTTTAAATGTCTGGTTTTTTGAATAGGAATAATTTAAATAAGTACTCCATGTATGCTTTTGAAAATCACTGTATATAAAATCAGGAAGCGTACCAGAAAAAGTTGAATATAATGTATGTGTGTTTGACTTTCGCACAAGACTATAGGGATCATAAAGGAATTGAGATCTGAAGGTGAAATTATTAAAAGGCTTTAGATCAACACTAACACTGATATCAGCCCAGTTACTATCTGCTTTAATAAAATCATATGAGGATGACAATGCAATAGAAAGAACATCAAATTTTCTTTCACCTTTCCTGTCAATCCATTTCAATTGTAAATTTTGATTCAAACTTAAAA
>CBDUTX010000226.1:0-4203 GCA_965370235.1 uncultured Desulfuromonadaceae bacterium
AAGAAAGAAATTCTTATTTGAAAATTGAATTAGAAGTAGATTCTCTTAATATGATTCAACCTCTGCTTAGCTCCGGTGTGGATAGAATAATGTTGGATAATATGTCCAATGAAGAAATCAAAGAAGCAGTTAAAATAATTGACGGACATATTGAAATCGAAGTATCCGGAGGGATTACACTGGATAGGATTAAATCTTTAAGTAAACTTGGTATCGATTTTATTTCTGTTGGATTATTGACTCATTCTTATAGTTCCCTGGACATGACCCTTGATGTTGAGAGAAAAGGAGATTGATAAATGGAAGATAATAGAAAAAGAGGACCCGGTTCAAGAGGGTCATCTCACTATGTAAAAGTAAATGGAAAAAACAATAAAACCGAATTTATTCAAAAAGAACAGGTGAATGATTCTTCAATTAAAGAGGATCAAAAGCAAATCTTAAAAGACAAAAAAAATCAAGAAGTTAATTACAAAGACAAAAAGGATCAAAAAAGCAGGAGAGATAACAGGAATTTTAAATATTCAAAAGATAATAAATATAAACGGAAAAGTAATTATATGAATTATCAAAATGAAATTGAAAATCTCAAAAAAAATCAAAAGGAAATAATTTCTCAATTTTCTAAGATGCATAAAACAAAAAATGATATAAAACCTTTGATTTTTAATCTTGTTTCAATGATATTGTCTTTATTAGCAATTCTAATAGCTATATTTGCATACATGCATTAGGATCTGATGGGGATTCATGAATTGATGATTGCTGTTTTCATCTCTGGGAAAGGATCTAACTTCAAAGCAATAAATACAGCTTGCAGAGAAGGAAAAATAAAGGGAAGAATCTGCTGTGTTATCTCAAATACGAAAAGAGCAAAAGGTTTGGATATAGCGAGAAGGACAGGAATTCCTGTTTTTGTCTTTTCAAAGAAATATTATCCTGAAAACAAATATTCCTATATCTGTAAATTATTGAAGTCTTTGAACATATCACTAATTGCTCTTGCAGGATATCTTGAACTTTTAGAAAAACCTCTTATTGAAGAATTCAATTATCGAATACTGAATATTCATCCGGCTCCTCTTCCTGAATTTGGTGGAAAGGGAATGTATGGATTAAATGTTCATAAAGCTGTTCTTAAAACTAATATTAAATTCACTGGACCTACAATACATCTTGTTGATGGAGTGTATGATCATGGTAAAATCATATCTCATATACCTGTTGAAATCAAAAAAGAAGATAGACCGGAGACATTGGCAGCAAGAGTCCTTGAAAAGGAACATCTGCTCTATGTTGATGTTATAAGTAAAATTAGCAGGGGAGAAATAGAATTATCAACACTGTGAATCTGATACTGTGAAAGAAGTCAATCTTCATATTCATACGAATGCTTCAGATGGTTTGTTTGCACCTTGTAAGATTGTAGATCTTGCAAAAATAAATTCTTTAAGTGCAATTGCAATTACTGATCATGATTCTGTTGGTGGAATTAATGAAGCATTAGAGCAGGGAAAGAGGAATAACATTGAAGTTATACCAGGAGTGGAGCTCAGTCTTGAGATTGATAGAAAAGTTACATGCCATCTCCTCGGGTATTTTATTGATCATAAGGATGAAAATCTATTTGAAATCTTGAAGAATCTCTCTGCTTCAAGAGATAATAGAAATAAAAAAATACTTCAGAAATTAAATGATCTCGGATTTAAAATAGAATATGAAGAATTGATTAAAAAAGCAGGAAAGAAAAAAAATCTTGGGAGAGTTCATATCGCTGGTATTATGCACGATAAAGGTTATGTGCTGAATATGCAGGAAGCGTTCAATAGATGGTTAGGGAAAGGTAAACCTGCTTATTTTGACAGGTATAGATTGTCATTATCCAAAGCTGTGGAGGTAATTCATTTATCACATGGTCTGGCAGTTTTAGCTCATCCCGGAGAAGGTTATCCTTCAAAATCACTATTCAGAAGTGTTTTTGACAGACTTGTTACTGCAGGATTAGATGGTTTGGAAATTTATTATCCCTCTCATACTCACCTTCAGAAATTATTCTTTGAAAAATTAGCTGATGATAATGACCTGTTGAGGACAGGGGGGAGTGATTTTCATGGATTTTCAGGACGTGGTGTTTGGCATTTAAACCCGCCTTTAAATTATGACATCGTAGATCAGATGAATAAAAGGAGGAAAAGATATGAAAGTTCCAAATTTGAGCAAATGTGTAGTATATACTAAAAATAATTGCAGTATTGGCTGGGCAGATGATAATTTGATTCGTTCTATGGATAATGGTTTCTTTTTCAATGGAGTAAATGTAGGATTAAAAGGTCACTTGAATTTCTATGGACAACCTAATGGAGAAGATGTAATAGTCTGGGAATTTTTTCTTGAAGGAGAAAGTAAAATCCCGAATCCGGTGAAGAGAGTACACTCCAGCTATGAAATCCCTACAAATAACATAATATTTATTTATGACCTGAAACCTATGACACCAAGTAAAAACGTACCGGAAAAAAGACAGGTTGAACAACGTTCGATTCTGGCAGATGTACTTGTCTATTTTATAGATTTTGGAGCTACAATTAAGGGAAAAACTTATCTTCATAAAAGTGCTTACGATGAAAAAATTGTATGGATTGAATCAAAATATAATAAATGGTTCATCCTTCAGCACCCGGAATTTCCAGATGGATATTCCAGGAAATTCAATGAAATGTACAATCTTACAAAAATTGCCAATGACTATGGTTATGAATTGGATCATCTTATGATAAGTATGGATAAAGTATGTCTTGCTATTTAATTCCGAAAATATTTGAAAATTATCATTCTCAATTCATTATTTCTTTAAAAAAAAGTAGGTAAAATGATATTTAATTCATTGATATTGTTAATTATTTCAGTTTTAGAGATACCTGTGGGTGCTGATTTATATGCTTTAACTGTTTTTTCTGGAAGTGATATTGATACTTTCCATCTTGAGTATATTTCAAGAATTGAACGAGGGGGCACCGGAGGTGATATGATACTTGCCAGATGTAAGGGAGAGTATCTTGAATACATAGGAGTTCTTCACGGAATGAGTGGAAGTCCTGTGTACTATGAAGGGACATTGATAGGCGCACTTGCAATTGCCTGGTCAGATAATAAAGAGCCTATTGCAGGGATTACTCCTATAGAAGACATGCTCAGAGAAGTCAGATATGGGTTGCAGACTATCAGCATGGATAATTCTTTAAGAGATTATGAAATTGGAATATCCGTATCAGGATTTTCAGATATATCACTCTCATACCTTGAAGATAATTTTTCTCAAAATTATAAACTTGTGCAGGGTGGTATGCCCGAAGATGATTTTGCTGAAATTGAACCCGGAGGTGTTCTCTGTGTTCAGCTTGTCAGTGGAGATGCCTCCATTTCAGCAATTGGAACAGTAACCGATGTTATAGGAGATACAGTTATCGGTTTTGGTCATGCTTTTACATCTTCGGGTGCCTGTGAACTTCCGATGAGTTCAGGTTTTGTACATGTTGTTATGCCTCTGAGAACACTTGGGTTCAAGTTGGCATCTCCTGCAGGTGTAATTGGTACGATAACGAGTGATGTTTCAACTGGAGTTGCAGGGATTATAGGCAGAATACCTGAACAGATTGATTTGAAAGTGAACATCAGAAATGAAAAAAATGAATTTTTCTATACAAATCAGTATAATATCTGCAGAAGTAAAAATTTTACTCCGATTTTAATTCCCGTCCTTACTATGAATTCAATTTTAAGAACCGGTAATTATTCGAATGAATTTTATATCAAAATTTCAACTGATATTTTTCTTCCTAATGGGAGAACACTTAATTTAAAAGGATCATATAATTCTTTTATTCAGTACCAGTATGAATGGCTTAGTTTTATTCAAATTGTTTTTACAGTATTATTGGAGAACTCATTTGATGATTCATATCCTGATTCGGTTAAAGTTGATATTATTATGGCAGAATCCATTAAAGAATTAACTTTATCTAATGCTTTTCTACCTGTAAATAATGTTAAAAAAGGAGACACACTGTTTTTTAATGTAATTTTCTCGTGAATAAATTCATCATCATTCCTCTTTTCTTTTAAAAACCTGTTGTATATAACCGCATAAGTAAGTGAAATCGTAGCTAACCGTTGTTGACCATCAACTATTTCTAATGGAGTTAT
>CBDUTX010000227.1:0-4196 GCA_965370235.1 uncultured Desulfuromonadaceae bacterium
ATGATTACATCTCATGTTGTCAGAGATATAGAAAAGTTTTTAAATAGAAAAAAGAGCAAAGGTATTTTAAAAGAAATTAATCTTGCAATTTTTGCTGAAAATAAAATAAGAGAATATGGAGGAGATGGAATTGCTTTTGAAACATTAGTTGCCTGTCCTGAAAGATCATGGTCAATTCATACTTATCCAAAAGCAGGAGAAGGTGATTTGAACAAACCGGGTCTTTCTCTGATAGATTTTGGAGGGTCATACTATGGGTACTGTAGTGATGTAACTCTTCCGTTTTCAATGGTTAAAATAAATAAAATTCAGAGAAAAATGGTAGATGTAGTTAAAGAAGCACAAAAAGCTGCAATATCTGAGATTAGACCAGGTATAATGGCTCATCAGATCGCTGAAATTGCCCACAGAATACTTAAAGATGAAAACATGACACTTCCTCATGGATTAGGTCATGGGCTTGGTCTTGAAACTCATGATCCGGGAGGATTGACTCTTGAGCCTGAAGATGAAAATTTGAAAAAATATTGGAAACCTCTCGAACTTAAGGAAAATATGATTTTTACAGTTGAACCCGGGGTTTATGATGAAAAATACGGTGGATTCAGGATAGAAGATGATATACTTGTGACAAAAAATGGTTGTGAAGTTCTTACTAACAGCAGATTTATTGAATTGTAAAAAATATGAAAACAAATGCTATTGTACTTCTCAGTGGAGGTATTGATTCCGCTACAGTTCTCGCTCTTGTTGTGAACAAAATGAAATATTCTGCAAATGTTATTACTTTTGATTATGGACAGAGAAATAAATTTGAAATTGAAGCAGCAAAAAAACTTGTAAAAAGTTTTAATGTACAAAACCATATTATTTTAAAAATTGATTTAAACATAATTGGGGGTTCTGCTCTAACCAGTAATATGATTAATATTCCTGAGGACAGGGATATTGGGAAAGATATCCCTGTCACTTATGTACCGGCGAGAAATATGATTTTTCTGTCATTAGCAGTTGCCTGGGCAGAAGTCCTAAACTGCCGGAATATCTTTTATGGAGCTAACAATATTGATTATTCGGGATATCCTGATTGTAGACCTGAATTTATTGAAGCATTTGAAAAAGCTGTTAATTTGGGAACCAGAGCAGGAGTTCAAAAAAAACCAATTAAAATAAATTCACTTTTGTTAGATATGACAAAAGCTCAAATAATAAATTTGGGTCTTGAATTTGGAGTCGATTATTTTTTGACATTTTCCTGCTATAACCCTGACAGGAACAATAGATCATGCGGTAAGTGTGACAGTTGTATCATCAGGAAAAGAGCTTTTTCCGAAGCAAAAGTCAAGGACCCGACAATTTATGCTGAAGGTAAATGAGATATTTCTATCTTTGATAGGGGAATCATTTTATTCCGGGTATCCTTTTATAATTATTCGATTAACGGGATGTCCGTTGAGATGTAACTGGTGTGACACAAAGTATTCATATGAAGAGGGAGTTGAATATTCAATCGAATCTCTGGTGGAAAAAATTATTTTTTACAATCTGAAAAAAGTTTTACTTACCGGAGGAGAACCTCTTTATCAAAAAGATATTCATATTTTGACTGACGAGCTCCTGAAGAAGGACTTTTTTATTGCTATTGAGACAGGAGGTTCTCAAAGTATAAAAGATTTAAGCAGACAGGTTCATATAATTCTCGATTACAAATTACCTTCTTCTGATATGGAAGAAAAAATGTTGACAGAAAATTTTGAATTTTTAAAAACCAACGATGAAATCAAATTTGTCATTGGCAATCTTGAAGATTATAAAAGAGCAAAAGAAGTATTGGATAAATACAAATTAATATCGAAAGCAAAAATCACATTTTCTCCTGTATTTGATAATTTAGATTCACGTTTACTTGCCCGGTGGATACTTGCTGACAAGCTGGATGTCAGATTACAATTTCAAATACATAAATTATTATGGCCTGATAGAAAAAGAGGAATATAGAGATAACCTGAAATTAGGAGATATGGAAATTATCAAGAGAATATATTCTGGGAAATTTTTTTTTGTTTTAGTAGTTGTACTTATTTTACTTACTCCACTTCTGCCTATTCCTGTTTTTAAGTCACCTTATATGAGTTCATTGATAAATACGATGCATTTTCTTATTATGGCTTTAGCAACTTATTTAATAGCAGGAAGAGATCCATCAAAAAAGAGAATGATTCTGTCTATAATTATACCCGTGAGTTTTGCTGTTCTGGTTGAACTTCTGCAGGGTTCTATTCCAAACAGGCATATGGGAGTGGATGACATCATTCGTGGAACATTTGGAAGTTTGAGTGTAATACTTATGATAAAACTGAGAAGATATTGTCTGATATGGGTTGTTGTTACTTTGATATCAATATGGTCTTTGGGGTATGATTTTATTTCAGTTAAAATAAGAAAAGATATTATGTATGCTAGATTCCCTACTTTAGACGATATCCATACTCCTTTTTACACGAAAGCCTGGAGGCAGGGACAAATGTCCGAAGTCATTGTTATGGACTCTGTTTTAGTTTTAATTGCTCCTGAGAAAGTGGACTGGCCTAAAATGGAGTCAAAAATACTTCCTGAAGATTGGAGTGCTTATGACACTCTGATGATGATTGTCAGAGCTGATTATAAAATAGATCTTGGCTGCTGCATACAGAACAGAGGAGTTAGATATTACTTTCATTGGAATATTGATGATAATATAAGAGAATTTAAAACTCCTCTAAAGGATTTTGTAAGTGGTGAAACTAATCTTGTTGAAGCTGATAAAATTGAAATTATTCATTTTTATGTTCATAATCTGGACAGACCGGTTGAGATATTGTTCTACAGGATAAAATTATTATAGGATAATAAAATGCATTATATAGATTCACATGCACATCTTCAGGATGAAAGATTAAATTCTCAGATTGAAGCTATTCTTAAAAGAGCTGAAGATTTGGATGTAAAGGATATAATTGTAGTCGGATACAGTATTCAATCAAGTAAAGAAGCCGTAAAATTAACAAAACATGATATCATACATTCGGCAGTTGGTGTGCATCCTCATGATGCGAAATTTTGGAATGATGATTCTGAGTTTATCATCCTTGAACTTTTAGGAAATAAAAAAGTTGTCGGTTTGGGGGAAATCGGTTTGGATTATTATTATAATTTTTCAGAGCAAAAAATTCAAAAGGAAGTTTTTATTTTTCAACTTCAATTAGCTGAAAAACTTCAAATCCCGATAATAGTGCATTCCCGGAATGCTATGGTTGATGTAATGGATATTCTCAATGAATTTTCTATTGGAAGTGTTCTCCTGCATTCTTTTGAAGGTACAATAGAACAGGTAGAAACATGTATAAACAGAAATTATTATATTTCTTTTAATGGAATAACTACATTCAAAAAATCAGATAGAATTGATATTATAAAAAGAATACCTTTGAAAAATATTCTTTTTGAAACGGATTGTCCTTATCTCTCTCCTGTACCAAAAAGAGGGAAATTGAATGAGCCTTCTTATCTTCCATACATAGTAAAATTCGTTTCAGAGAAGACAGGAATTGATCTGGATTATCTGAAAAAGATAGTCTATGAAAATACAACAGAGTTTTTTAAGTTAAATGAAAAGAAATGAAATAAAAGAAATCCTGTTTAAGTTAAATTCCTTCCCAAAAAAAAGAATGGGTCAAAATTTTTTATCAGATGAAGAAACAGCAAAGAATATTATCAATTGTCTGCCCAACAGGATTGATGGAGCTCTTATAGAAATTGGTCCCGGTCTCGGTGCATTGACAAAATATATCTTGGAAAAATACGGGAAAAATGTAATTCTAGTTGAAAAAGATAAAAATATGTCTAATTACCTGTCAAAAACATATTCGGATATTAAAATAATTAACAATGATATTTTGAAGTTTGAATTTGATGATTTTTTAACAGGAGATGAAAACTGGATTGTTGGGAATCTTCCATACAATATAAGTAAACAAATTTTAAGAAAGATCATTGATAATCGAAAGAAAATTAAGGGTGCTGTTCTAACCTTGCAGAAAGAAGTTGCCAGCAGATTGACAGCATTACCGAGATGTAAGGATTATGCTGCAATAACAGTTCTATTTGCTTTTATCTCTTCTGTCGCATTACAATTTGACATAGAGAAAGAACATTTC
>CBDUTX010000228.1:0-4195 GCA_965370235.1 uncultured Desulfuromonadaceae bacterium
TTTCTTTCCATAATTTTGATAACGCTAATTCAGGAAGACATTGATCAGTAATCCTTCCTTTTTTGAAAAGTACTACTTTTGTACTGCTTCCTGCTATTCCAATATCTGCTTCTTTAGCTTCACCCGGACCATTGACTACACACCCCATAATTGCAACAGTGATATCTCTGTTTTCTTTTGATAATAATTCTTCGATTTTTTCTGCAATTTCTGTAACATTATATTGACATCTTGCACATGTAGGGCAAGATATTACTCTTGAACCTTTTTTTAATATTCCCAGAGATTTTAATATTGTTTTAGCCACATAAATTTCTTCTACAGGATCACCTGACAGTGAAACTCTGAATGTATCACCTATTCCATGATATAATAGGATACTTATTCCTACTGAAGAATATATACTCCCTGATTTAATTGTCCCTGATTCCGTAATACCAAGATGAATTGGGAAGGAATATTTGTTTGAATACTTTTTATTTGCAATAATGGTTATTGGAACAGATGAAGATTTAATTGAAATAACTAACTTATCAATCCCTCTTTCGGAGAAATATTCAGTCCATCTCCTTGCACTTTCAAAAAGAGCCTGTGAAGGATCTTTCTTGTAAATATCTTCAAGATCTTTCTCCAAAGAGCCTGAATTTATACCAATTCTTACTGCTTTATTATGAGTTTTCAAAGCTTGGATTACTTCGTCTATCTTAACTTTGGAATTGATATTCCCTGGATTTATTCTGATTTTATGAACTCCGGATTCTAAAGATTTTATAGCCATTGTATGATCGAAGTGAATATCTGCTATTACGGGTAAAGGAGTATTATCTATAATTTGTCCGAGTGATTTTAAAGATTTTTTATCAGGTATTGAAACTCTTACCATTTGACAGCCTGCTTTTTCAAGTTTTTCAATCTGCTCAATTGTTGCCTTTGTATCACTTGTAAGGGTATTGGTCATTGATTGTATTACAATTGGATTACTATTCCCTATTGTAATATTGCCAATTTTGACTTCTTTAGTATTTTTTCTTGAAATCAACGACATAATTTATATTCACCTTTTCTTTTAATTAACCTGCTTTTTTTTAACATTATACATTTTAAAAGACAATATTTCTTTCAATATAAAAAATATAGATTTTATTATAATATTTCTATTAAAATATTTTAAATATTGTTAAAATGGAAAATCATTTTTTTTATATATAATTTAAACAAGGTGAATATGTCTGTATTAAAAAGTATTTATATCAAGTTACTTAAGTATTTTAATTTTAATAATAATATCATTTTAAAATTTCTTGCTATTTTTGCAGCAGTATTTCTTTGGATATATGTTGTTCTTCAAAGTCCTGAGAAAAAATCTATTTACATACCTGTTCACATCAACAAACCTGATAGCTTTGTTTATGATGAGGAACCTCCGGATTCTGTAAGATTTGATTTCTCAGGAAGCATGAGGAATTTTTTCCTATTTGAAAAATTTGGGAATCCTGTCGTTATCCTTGAACTAAGGGATTTGGAAACAGGGGAAAACATAATTGAAATTATACCTGATAATATCATCTTTTCTGACTGGATTGGTGTAAAACCGGAAGGAAAAAGTTATATTAATTTATCTGTACAAAAATTAGATAGTATTTATGTACCGGTTAATATTGATGATTCTGTATTAATTCAATCTAACTGGATAATCAGAAGTTTAACGATAAATCCAAATATGATATGGGTTGTCGGTGGGCAGGAAGATCTTGATGAGATATCAAGAACCGGTATATGTATAAAACCATGTTTAATAGAAGAATTCAGCTATGAAAAAATATGCTCAACACATATTTTTCTTCCTGATTTTCCAACACATCCTTATTCTGAAGATTCTGTTGTTGAAATCAATTTATTATTGGATTCTTTGATTAATTTTGAGATCAAATTGGAAGTTGAGGTCAGGGGGGAAGATAATTTTAAAGTTATGCCTGATTCTGTGAGATTATATGCAATTATCCCTTCAAGGGATTATAACAATATCAGAGAATCGGAAATATCACTTTGGGCAGAAGCGAGAAGATCAGAAATACACAGTTCTCCACTGAATCTTCAATGGGATAAAGAGGAATATGCTGAAACAAGCTGGCTGGAAATTTCAAAAGTAAAACTGATCCCAATAAATTAAAGATGATAGAGTAAGAGTATAACAGGATGGGCAGTATCTAACATGACGCTTCACCTGACCGCTATTCTCCTGTGTTCTATAGCAGCAGGTGAGCTTGTCGATAACTATGTGAGTATTTGATGATTACACTTGGTATTGAAACATCGTGTGATGATACGGCTGTATCAATATTAAATAATAAAAACATATTAATATCCAAAAAGTATGTCCAACCCATTCATTCTGAATACGGGGGTGTTGTACCTGAGTTAGCAAGTAGAGAGCATATTTCAAAAATCTATAACCTTGTTAAAGATGCACTATATGAATCAGAAATCGATCTGAACAAGATTGATTTATTTGCTGTTACAAAAGGTCCGGGATTAATAGGTTCTCTTCTTGTTGGATATATTTTTGCAAAGACCTTATCTTATACATTGAACAAACCACTGATTGGAGTAAATCATCTTGAAGGGCATATATATGCAGGATTGTTAAACTGCAATAACCTTTCATTTCCTTTTCTTTCACTTATAATTTCTGGAGGGAATACAATACTTCTGAGAGTTGACGATCATTTTAAGTATAAGTTACTCGGGCAGACAAGAGATGATGCAGCCGGGGAAGCTATAGACAAAGTGGGTACGATGATTGGTCTGAAATATCCTGCAGGTCCTGAAATGGAAAAGCTGGCAAAAAATAAAACATCAGATAGTTTTTCTTTTCCCAAACCTTCACC
This sequence comes from uncultured Desulfuromonadaceae bacterium, assembly GCA_965370235.1. Lineage (GTDB taxonomy): Bacteria > SDB-A > SDB-A > SDB-A > SDB-A > CBDUTX01. The sequence goes on from CBDUTX010000228.1 coordinate 2,889, forward strand.
ATCCGGTTATGACTTCAGTTATTCCGGACTTAAAACTGCTGTATTATATACAATAAAGAAGATGACCAGTGAAGATATTCGAAAGCAGAGAGAGAATATTGCATCAGCATTTTTAAATTCTCTAAGTCATTCTTTAATTGATAAAGTTGTTTTAGCCTGTGAAAATGAAAAAATATCTAATGTTCTTGTTACAGGAGGTGTCGCTGTCAATTCTTTATTACAGAATGAATTTAATAAGGTTTTAAGTAAATATAATGTTAAAACTTATTATCCTGATAGTGATCTGTGTGGCGATAATGCAACAATGATTGCATATTTAGGATATGAGCGATATTGCAGATTACATGAAACAGATGACCTGGATTCTTATCCGGATGCCAGAATGAAACTTTTTTAATTATTTGACCTCAGAACTATTTTAATAAATACATATTACATAATTTTATTTAGACAGTAATTTATTCGAACTTCATCAAAGTCATCGAAGAAGAACTTCCGAGCCTTACAGCTCCTGCTCTGATCAGTGCAATTGCAAAATCTCTGGATCTTATCCCACCAGAAGCTTTGATATGTCTGTCTTCTCCGGATATTTCTTTGAAATATTCTATTATACTTTTTAATATTTTAATATCTTCAATTGTAACTCCTCTGCCAAGGAAACCTGTAGACGTTTTCAAAAAATCTGCTCCAGCCTTTAAAGATATATATCCTGCTTTGATAATATCTTCCTTTGTGAATTGTGATGTTTCAAGTATTACTTTTAAGGATAATATTGGTCCTATTGATGATGATACTGCAGAGACATCGTTGTATATATATTTATAATTTTCATCTTTAAATTTTCCAATATTTAAAACCATATCAATTTCATCTGCTCCTTCGTCTCTTGCATAAGCAGCTTCTGCAGCTTTTATCGAAGTTGGTTCATTCCCGAACGGAAATGATACAGTGGAGATAATTTTAACATTGCTACCTTTGAGAACATTTTTAACAAATTTTATCCTTGAAGAAGGAACACAAACTCCATAATATGAATTATTAAAAGCCTCTTTACATAAATTTATAAAATCTTTTTCTGTTGCCCCAGGTTTTAATAAAGTATGTTCAATGTATGAATTTAAACTTATATTATTTGTTATATTTTGCTGTTTGAGATTTTCAGATATTTCAATTATCCTGTTGACAGTATTTTGACTTACATTCATGATAAACTCCTGTTTAGAAAATTATGAATAATATTAATTATTATTTCTTTAATATAAAAAGCTATAATAAATATAATTTATAAATAAAGAAAATAAATTTTC
>CBDUTX010000229.1:0-4174 GCA_965370235.1 uncultured Desulfuromonadaceae bacterium
ATTGAGAAACCAATTATTTGGTTTTAGTTTTTGAATTTCTATTTTTATTACCATTATTTCTACCTTTTCATTAACATTCCCGGTGTATGTAAAGTTACAACCGAATGGAACATTTGAGTATAACAACTAACGAGAGTTAAACCTCATATCCGCCGTTGTGCAATTGCCTAATTATCTATTTTATCTCCTTCACCATATATAAATTACTTGTAAATCCAGCTCTTGGTGTAATTTTACCAAAATGCTTTTCTTTTACAATATGATATCCTGATTTTTTATATAGTTTTATTGTTATATCATTTTTATTCATTTAGATTACTTAATCTCATAATTTCAATTTTGCGTTTTCCAATTTTAATCTTTTCCAATCTTTTATAATTAACATTACTTATTTTTTGAATTTTAGTAGAGCTAATTGCTATTATAGTATCTTTAGATATAACAGGTAATAATGTATCAAGTAAAACATCTATTGGATTAGAATCTTTCTTAGACCAATTTACTAAATTTCCATAAGGAACATCTGCAAATACTATATCTGCTTTGAATTCTTTATCTATAAGAGAAAAAGTTTTAAAAATATCTGATACAAAGCATTGTGTAGTAATTCTGTTATTTATTTTAAAATATAAATTTGATAAACTTTTTAAAGCTTCTCTATGTGAATTCTTATTAAATTCTTTTATCATTCTTTCTAACTGTTTCCTTCTGTTTTGAAGACCTTCATCTGATAATAGAGACAAGTTTTCACTGGCTAACCCTATAGCATTATTATCTATATCTGAACCAATTATCGTTGAAATGACAGTTCCATATAAAAAACCAAGCACAGTAAGTGTATAAGCTCCACCACAACACGGATCAAATAACGTTATATCCTGTTCTTTAGGTATATAAAAACATCTTGCAAAAATCTCTTCTGATAGTCTAACTGGATAATTTGGTATACCTGTTTGATAATATATAACTCTTCCGGATGCATAATCTTTATAATTTTCATTATTAGCATATTTATATTTCAAAATTATTTCCCCTCCTGCATTCATTAGCACAATCTGTCATCTAATGAACCATGAGTATCCGAAGTTAACATCGAGAGGGAACCAACTTGAGCAGAGACACAAAACACCGAAGTCAGATATGCTCTTCTATACGCCGTTGCTTCATAGTTTACCACTACTTTCTTTAACAATACGTAGAGTTTTCTCAGTCACAATTATAAAATTATTGACAAGCTTGTCAGAGTAGGACTCTAATACTCTCTGTAATACAGCAATTTTATTCTCAGACCGTTTATCTTTTAATCGCAAAAGGATTACACCTTTATGTGGTTTTTTCATGCGGAATACAAGTTCGCCAAAATCTTTATTATTGGTAATCAGGATATAGTTCTCAAGATTTGCTTTATGGATAATGCTCTCATCATCCAATCCTCGAGTCTCATCATAAACAGAAAATACATCATGATGTAATTTTTGAAGCCATTTAGCAAGGACCCATACATTCATCAACAAGAAAACGCATATCTAAACCATTTCTACTAAAGGCATAAATGTTGTGTCTTCTAATGTTTCAGAAGCATACAACAAACAGGCTAAAATATCTTCTTTCTTTAATCCCTTGTATTCTTGGAGAATTTCATCAACAGTTGTTCCACGTGCTAATAAATTCAAAATGTACTGCACTGTTAACCGCGTACTTCTAATGACAGGTTTTCCAACCATAATTTTAGGGTTTAATGTAATGCGTTCTAGTTATTGCTTTTGCTCCATTTTTCCCTCCAATTATATTGTAAATTATTCTACTATATAAAGGGCATTGGTGTATAGTTTTACGAGTACTCAAAGTTGCCAGAGTGTCAGCAAAGGCAATTTATGTAGAGAACAGCAAAGCTGTCTATTCTCTTTTAGTGTTAGTTGAAGTAATTTTATTTATTAAGTATTTCATCGATCTCAATTAGTTTAATCTTCGGATTATCCTTCAAGTGTTTCTTTATCCAATACACATGTTCCACACCAACTGTCACCAGAATCCTTTTCTCTTTATATGTTTTGCACGCTTCAAGTATTGTATTTAGAAAATGAGTATTCCATTCTGACCAACATTCTTTTTCTATTGAACCAAAGAGAGATCCCTGAAAATTATGTTTTACTTCAAAAAAGACGTTTGTTAAAGATGAATTCACAGCAATAGGAGAATCCCAGTAAGTGAATAAGTAATCATAAAGTACTTCAGTATATAGTCCGAATATTTCAATTTTCTTAGATTCAATCTCTTTATTCATTTGCTTATACTTATTTATTATCCTCGAATAATCTGGTTCACTAGGTTCCATAGGAATAAGCATATAACCCTTTTCCTGAGAGAGTGGTAAGATACACTTGGGATATTCTATCTTTATTGTTTGGGCTGATTTATCTTTCAAGTCTTTTTCTGTTAACTCAATACAAATTACATCCGGATCGATTTTTTCAATAATTGTTCTTAAATCATCAAGGGAGTAAAACTGAGATTTCAGGTGAAATTGATGTAAAGTTGCAAGTATGATAATTGTTGTCTTCATGCAATCAACTCTCTTTCAAGCATTTCTCCTAATGAACCACAGGTGACGAAACTCGAGAAATGAAAGTTTACTTTAATTTTATTCTCCTTTCACTAATTTTTTGTAAGGTCTCCACAAAAAATTCATGTTCTCGTTCTAACACTCTTTCGCTCAGGGTATCTACAGTATCATTTTCATATACCGGAAGTTGGCACTGGTTTATAATAGGACCACTATCATACTCCTCGTTAACTATATGAATTGTTACACCTGTAATCTTTTCACCTGCTGCCAATACTGCTTCATGAACATGTCTGCCATACATACCCTTACCACCAAATTTAGGTAATAGAGCAGGATGGATATTTAAAATTTTATTTCGGAAATATGACAATGTATTCAGACCAATTATTTTCATATATCCTGCAAGTATTATTATGTCTACATTATGTTCTATAAGTTTATTCTTTATCTCATTATCTAATTCAATAGAATCTGAGTGTGTTTTTGAGTTTAAATGGAAATATGGAATGTTTTCTATTCTTGCTCTTTTCAATGCTTGAGATTTTGAATTATTACTAATAATTACAGTTGGTATCATATTTAATTTCTTAATTTTACAAGCATCTATTATTGCTTGCATGTTTGAGCCACCATGTGATGATAAAAATCCCAGTTTATATTTTTTCATTATTTGTATTTCTGACTTTCACCCAAGAAACAAATATAATATCTGTTTTAATGAGCTTTATACGCTATTATGGACTGACCATATTATCAGGAATTCCTTTTGAATTAAGCCAATACTCCATTTTGTTCATCAAACTGTCCGATGCGTACAAATTTAAGGTTTCGTAAAATTTATCATATGTTAATATTTTTCCATAATTATCACTATATAATTGTCTAATAAAATTTTGCCATTTTTCATCTCCTATTTCTAAACGGATATTATGAAAAATAAGTGGTCCAATGATATAAGTAATTCTATTAGGTAGATTTGTAATGATTGGTAAATCTTGTTCCGTACCTTTGATTTTGGACTCATATTCAATTACAGATTGTTTTATTACTTGTTGCAAGCTGTCTGCTCCATATTGTTTCTCAATATATTGATAACGTATGTATTCGGTTAAACTTTCTGTAATAAACCATGTTAATTTAGTTTCATTTTTTATTGGGGTAAAAAATCCTGACCCTATCCATTGATGTATTGTTTCGTGAGAAACCCAAAATTTCATTTCAGGATATGTGTTGTAATAATTAATAAAAACATCACCTGCTAAAATAAATGTCTCAATTGATTGACAATAACCTGAATTTGGAAATTCAATAAAAGTTAATTTATCTTTATTGTAATTTCCTATGAAATCATTACAAAATTTTATAGTTGAAACACATTCATCCATTATTGAATGTATTAGAGCACTATCATTATTGTGAAAAGCAAAAATTATTTCAATGTTTTCAATATTTTTTTTATATTCAGAATAATACTCATCTTTTGCTATAATAACAGGGAAGCCTGCATTTAACTCATTATAAAATTCAAAAATGTTATTATCTGAACTTATTTCTTCTCCAGATGAATACGCTTTATAGTCGGCAGGTAACATAATTTTTACCTTTAAT
>CBDUTX010000230.1:0-4154 GCA_965370235.1 uncultured Desulfuromonadaceae bacterium
ACCCGTCCCTTTCTGTTGTTTTTGAATGATAAATTCACATATATCATCCGGGATGGCATTTATGACTTGTTCATATCCATTTCCAATGACAAGAATAATTTTATCAGGACTCAAAGAGAGAGAAGTATCTAAAACATATCTGACCATTGGATAGCCTGCTACATCATGAAGAACTTTCGGTTTTGAAGATTTCATCCTCTTACCCTGACCAGCAGCAAGAATGATAATTCCCAATTTCATTAATTAATCTCCATACTCAGTCTTAAATTATCTTATTTCTATCATTAAACCGCAGTACTTTCATATTATATTTGTCAATCTCATTTTCATTTAATTGAATTTCGTTCATAACTATAATTCTATCTCCTATGTTTCCTAATCTGGCAGCAGCTCCATTTAATGTAACTTTACCTGATCCTCTGTCTTCAGCTATCAGATAAGTATTAAATCTGGTTCCGTTGTTGAGATTAGCGACAAGAACAAATTCTCCGGGAAATAAATCAGCAGCTTCGAGAATATCGATGTCAACTCCCAAACTTCCTTCATATTCTAAATTTGCTTCAGTTATTTTCAATCCATGCAGTTTTGATTTAACAAATTTCCTTAGCATATATTCCTCCATTGATTATGACCAATTTAATCATTTATAAAAAGAATTAATATTCATTCAATATTTAAAATTTCATTATCTATTAATCTTGTTTTTCCTGCATAAACTGCAACAGCTATTAATATTCTTCTTTTAATTTCAGAAACTTCCTTCAATCTTTCTGCTTCGAGTATTTCAATATAATCAATTTTCAAATTTGCATTCTGGAGTATTTTCTTTATCTTCATTTTAACTATATCCGGATTTCTTTCTCCTGAATTAATCAAATCAACAGCATTGACAAGAGACTTTCTTATATTTGATGCTCTCTTTCTCTCATCTTCTGAAAGATAGATGTTTCTTGAACTTATTGCAAGACCATCTTTTTCCCTGATAATTGGACATATAACAATCTCTGTATCAATTTTCAAATCTTTGACCATTCTTTCAATAATCAAAGCCTGCTGTGCATCTTTCTGACCGAAAGCGGTTATATCCGGTTTAACTAAAGCAAATAGTCTGGCAACAACAGTTGTAACTCCTGCGAAATGTAAAGGTCTGGATTTACCACAGAGGGGTTTACTCAAATTTTCTACAACAACTTTCGTATCAAAATTATCAGGATATATTTCATTTTTATCAGGATAAAAGATTATGTCGACAAAATCTTCAATAAGTTTTCTATCTTTTTTAAGATCACGAGGGTATTGTTTAAAATCCTCATCTGGTTCAAATTGTTTCGGATTTACATAAATACTTATTACGAGAATATCAACATCACTTCTAATTTTTTTCATCAGTGAGATATGTCCTCTGTGAAGACACCCCATCGTGGGAACAAAACCTATTTTTTTCCCTGATCTTTTACTTGTTTTGCTGAATTTATACATTTCCTCTGCAGATGTGATGATTCTCATTTAAAAACTCCCGATATTATAATACCTCACACCTTCATTGAAATTTTTAATTTCTTCGATGACACCTGAAACGATTATATTATTTTCAGGATTAAAACCATTGATAACGAGCATGTTGTCAAGTGGTAAGTTTAGAAGATAGTCATCCATAGCTTTTGAAAGTGATTGAAGATATTCTTTGTTGAAGTCCCTTTCCGGTTTAAAATCAGACCTGGATAATCTGCTTTTAATTATCATAGGATCTGTCCTGACGTATACAAGAAGATCAGGCTGTGGCAGTTTGTCCAGAACAAGAGATGAAATTTCAAGGAATAAACTGTACTCTTCGGCATTGAGAGTACATGATGCATAAATTCTTCCTCTGTGAAGTGTAGCATCGGTAATATAAGGACCACTTGAGAATATACCCGGCTGTAGTAGCCTTTTAAGAGAATCTCTCCTTTGAAGGAGAAGGGATACTTCGGTAGCCAAACCATTGGTTTCATCCCTCAGATAATAATCTTTTAGAAAAGAATTTTGTTTATAATCAACTTTCAGCAAGTCTCCGTTCAAACTTGCAGAAAGTTTCTCAGCAAGTATTGATTTCCCTGAGGAGGGTAAACCTTCAAAACCAATTATCTTAAATTTCATTTTTCTTCATCTTGAAAAAATTATTTCTATTTCTCTCAATAGATACTTCAACATATTTTATAACTCCCCCCACACTTGGAGATGGTTTTCTTACATTCACTTGAATATCTGTAATTTGCTGAAATTTCACAAACAAAGCTTTCAGAATTTGTTGAACTACTTTTTCAAGTAATGCATGTTTATTTACCATAACAACTTTCCTTATAGATGAATATACAATTCTGTAATCAACAGTATCTGTCAGATCATCTGTTGACATCGCTGTATTCAAATCAAGTTTTAAAAATACATCCACTTCTAAAATTACTCCATTATTCCTTTCTGATTCACAATGACCGTGAAATGCATAGAATGTCATTCCTTGAAGTGAAATTTTATCTTTGAAATTTATCATAAAAAACCTTTCTGAGAAATGATTGCTCTCCTGTGATTATAAAACTAAAATAAAGTAAATATAAATGATTTTATCTTTTTATGAAAGAAAGAATTATAGCAATTGATCCGGGAAGAAAAAAGTGCGGAATAGCAATTTCTGATGAGGAAAAAATTTTAGCAAGACCGCTTTACACAGTTTCAAGACAATTGTTATTAAATGAAATAAAAAAATTATTAAATGAATATAAAATAGAAAAAATAATTCTTGGACAGGTTGACATAGATGATAAAAATTATAGGACAATAATTAAACTTGCAGAAAAAATAGAGAGGATTTGCAGTATAAATGTTATTCAGTATAATGAAAGTTTTTCAACAATGAGAGCAAAAAATATTAATTCAAAAAAATATGATGAAGATGCAGTTGCTGCAGCTATCATTTTACAGGATTACTTAAATGAAAAATAAATTTAAATTTACAGCCCTTATAGTTTTATTTTTAAATCTTTTCACGCAGGTAAGATGTACATTAGTCCTGACAGAGTCAAATACTGTCAATGGAACGGACTCGGTTCTCTTTCTCATTGAATCAGGTGTTAAACTGAGTGATATAGTTGATTTGTTGACATCTGAGGATATATTGCTTGAAAATGACAGAAGAATTTTCACAAGATATATTATCGAAACCGGAATAGATAGAAATGTAAGATGGGGATATTATTATTTCTACAAGCCTACGAATCCTGAAAGTCTTGTCGAAATATTGAGAAAAGGACCTGTTCTCAACCTTGTAACCATTCAGGAAGGTTTGACAGTGGAACAGGTTGCTTCAATTTTAAAATATAAAGCCTCATGTGACAGCGGGGAATTTGTTACCCTCTGTTATGAATCAGCTTTTATAGCAGAGGTGCTGGGGAAGTATTATGATAATCCTGAAAATATTAAAACTCTGGAAGGTTTTTTATTCCCTTCTTCCTATGATTTCGGTTTTGGTGTTAAACCTTCAGAAGCTATTGGAATAATGACTGTAAAATATTTTCAGATTGAAGAAAGTCTGAAAATGGATAATCATCAGAGTGATTTAAATGTCTATGAAGTGCTGATCCTCGCTTCTCTTATAGAAAAAGAAGCTAAAATTGATGAGGAAAGATCTGTAATTGCATCGGTATATTTAAACAGGCTGTCAAAAAACATGTTATTACAGTGTGATGCTACTATTCTCTATGCTTTAGGCAAACATAAAGAAAAGGTTCTACTGAGTGACCTTGAAATAGATTCTCCTTACAATACATACAAATATCAGGGACTTCCTCCGGGTCCGATTTGCAATCCAGGAGAAGCATCCCTTAAAGCTGCCTGGAATCCTGCAAATACTTCATATATCTATTATGTTGCAAAAAGTGATGGAAGGCATATATTTTCAAGAACATATCAAGAACATATAAGAGCCACTAATTCAGTAAGGCGGTAAACCTCAGGAGGTTTTGTATGAAAATCCTCTCAGTACAACAGATACGGGAAGCAGATAGTTATGCAATAGAAAAGTTGAAAATACCATCTTTGGTTTTAATGGAAAATGCAGGAAGATCTGTTGCAAGTGAGATAATTAAAAACACTTCTTTTGATAAAAAAAAAGTGATAAT
>CBDUTX010000231.1:0-4140 GCA_965370235.1 uncultured Desulfuromonadaceae bacterium
ATGAAGATATATTTTCTCCATGGCCTGGATGATTTCTCTTTCAATTTTTCTTTTCCACCAGGTTCTTTTTTGTAGTCTACCATTAGATTCATAATCCAATCACCCTTGTTAGAACTTTCTCCACTGTATGGTGGATTTCCAATCACTACCATAACCGGAGTATCGTGCTTTACATAGTTTGCTTCAGTTGCTTCTTTTGATAACCAACTTGCAAATAATGTTCCTGTATCCGGATTGGCTTCTTCTAAACTGTTTGTAAGAAATACTTTTAATCGTGGTTGTTTGTTTTCGTTTTTTGGCTTATAACCCGTTTCTCTCAGTAGCATTTCCAGCTTTAAATGACACATTGTATATGGAGCCATGAGTATTTCAAAACCATTTAATCGGGGAATTAGATGATCTTCAACATAACTTGACCATAAACCTTCCTGTCCTTTGAATTTTGAATATATCTGTTTGATTGTTTCTGCTAAAAAAGTCCCTGTACCTGTTGCTGGATCTAAGATTTGAACTTTGTGTACTTCTTTTTCTATTTGCTTATATCCGGTTTTTGACCTTTTATCTAAAATATCAGAATCATATTTGATTTTTATTTTACTGTTATCAGCAAGTCCTTTAGAAAGTCCAAACTCATCTTTGAGTATATCATCAACTGCTCTTACTATAAAATTTACAACAGGTTCAGGAGTGTAATAAACACCACGGGATTTTCGTAATTTTGGGTTATATTCTGCAAGAAATGTTTCATAGAAATGTAAAAATGGGTCGTTTTGTCCTGTTGATTTACCAAAATCAGCAAGAATTGACCGCAGGTCAGTGGCTCTAAAGATTTCGCAAAGGTCATCAACAATCCATACAACCCTGTCATCTAATTGAGCTCCCGATATATAGTCAAAAAGATTTCTTAAAAAAGGGTTTGATTTTGAGATTAATTCTCTTGCTTCCTGTCTCGAAAAATCTTCCAATGTTTCATCATTTAATCTTGCAGCAAATAAGCCATAAGCAATTGTTTGAGCATAGATATCAGCAAAAGTATTTTCATCAAGATCATGAATTAAAATATGTCTAAAAGCATTTAATTGATCTTTTAATGTATTGTCTTCATCTTCTTCCCTAACAGCATTGTATAAAACCTCTTCCGTCATTCTGGCTTTTTGTGCCATCATTTTTGCAAGTTTTTCAGCGGATTTTATTGTCTGTCCTTTAAAATCACAAAAATCTTTAATGTGTGTTTCAAAAGAGTTAAAATTCTCAAGATGACTTTTTAGCTTCCCATTTTCTATCGAAGCAATTTTTATTTCTTTTACTTTCTGTCCATATTTGTAAAATCGAAAACTTAAGTAATCTGTTAAAATTAGGTTATCAAGACTTCCAAGATAGCGTTTCAATTGGTTTGATTTTTCAATTTTATTTAAATCAACACCAATATCTTTTGCTTCAATATAACCTAATGGAACTTCTTTCCTCTGTATTATATAATCCGGTGCCCCACACTTTTGTCTTTTTGGTTCATTTGTTACGGTTATTCCTTTTACAAGATTATTCAGTAATACCTGAAGATCAGACCGATAGCTGTGTTCTGTTGAGATTCCAGTTTTGTATCTTTGTTTAACTTGATTTAGATATTTATTTATTGGCATTTATCTATCCAAGCATAACTCCCACCATGGACAGCTGATATCATGGTGATGTGAGTATATTATCAACAATCTATATTTTGACACAATTTTATGCTCTGTCTTGAACATAACAACCCAATGGATATAAAATTTATTTATTGTTTCCATGTCTAATGATTAATTCTATCATAGCCATAGTAACTATACAAGAGGACATAACTGCGAGGTCGTAAGAAGAAAGGGAGTAAAACGATGGTTATTTTAATAGTTCAGTATATGATAAGTTTTGCATACATCTTTATTATTTTTCATTTTATGTTTGCGAAATTAAGTTGAAAAAAGTGCTTCTGCTGAAAAACTATTTATGCACTTTTTTTAAACTTCATATATTTTGTTATCAGATGTAATCAAAAATCTTCCAAAATTTCCTCTTTCTAACAGTCTCTTTTTTTTCTATATTCGGACAAATTTTTTAATAAAACCCGTTTCAATAATTCTAAGTGATGGGTAAAGGTGAATTGGAATTTTTGAAATTTATTACTCCTCTTCACTACTATACTTATCAAGTGCTTCTTTCCACTCAACAAGATGTTTAGTATCACTTGAATTGAAATATTTTTTATACTCATTATAATTATTCACAAATTGATCTTTTATTGTATCAAGTTTGTTATAATTGATCTCGTTAAATTCTTTGTACTTCATTAATAGATAATGTCTCAATGAATTATCTTTTGTTTTTGTGCTAGGGTAATGCCTCGTAATAAATCCCCCATTACGCATTTTTATTCTTGCCTCTTTAGTATTTCCAAAATTTTCATTAAATCTTTCTTCAAAATCATTACTATTCATAAGAGTTTTACATACATTGCAATCACAAATATCTTTGCAAAAGTTAGTAACTTTTTTTGTGATTAAAAAATTAAACATTTCTCCCTCATCTATTCTTTTGTGAAGAGGATGGAAATAATATTTTGCCATGGGAATACCTCCACCGACTGGGACAACTGCTCTTGATTCCCCATACTCTAAACCATGACAAACTCCATCTAAAATACCTATTTCAGGATGAGTAAGCATTATAGAAAAATAAGATCCATACAATGAATATATTTTTTTTTTAGATCCATTCTTTATTCTTTTTAGGAATTGAGCATACTTATTAAGATTTTCTGCAATTTCATGATGCTCTGAATAGTCATCAATCCATACGAGAAATCCATCAGCGGAACATTCTTTATAACAGTCTATGATTTGATTGAAATCATTATCATCGCTCATTGTAGCTTTTTCAATAATTTTTTTATCGATTACAATTTGTGCAAAAATTTCCTTTTCAGATTCTATTTCTTTGGATTTGTTTAACATTCTTATATTCTTATCTAACCAATCCATATCATCTAAATAAAAATACGGAGCAACAAAAAATTCTGGTTCAAGTCTTGTCTCTATCTGAAGTGAAGAGTCTTCTTGATTTGCAAAATCAATATAGTCTTTGTATGAATCAACTTTTTTTTCTTTGGAAATATTTTTTTGAAAATCCAATACATTTTGTGTAAATGATTCAATAAAATTTTTATCAATATCAATAGGAAAAAGTCTTTTTTTAGGTAAGTAGCCTATATCAGATTCTGTACAAACTTTATTTTTCAAATTCTTTCCATAAGCATCTATAAGCTTTAAAATTGATTTTTTTATTTTGATGCCTGATTTATCACAGATAAAAGATTGATTATGCTGAAATGCATGGGTAATTGGATCAATAAAAAAAGGTTTGTTAGTTGTTTTTTTTACAACAAAATTTGCAAGTGCTGCTGGTGAAAATGCAATCATATTTGCATTGATTACAACTGCATCATACAAGCTTTCGAAATCCTTGGTATGGAAATATTTTTGACCTGCATTTGTGCCATATCTTAAAAAATGTTTCATGCCCATAGTATTTTAATTTAACGATAAAAGGTATTCATAATTATTATTATTGTATGCATATTTAAATCCCTTTTTTAATAGGAAACGCCCTTTTTTAGTTACCTGTTTAGCATTTTCTATTATATTAAATTTTTCATTTTCCACATCAAATAAAATTAAACCGCAATTACTAATTAAAATTTCTTTTTTGACTTGTTTATTATAAATATTTGTTGGAATACAAATAAAAGCAAAATCTGCCCCAATCATATAATATTTAGCTTGAATAATAGCCTGTTTCCAATTTTTAAGTTTAAATTCTACTGCATAATACTTCCCATTAGTATCAGTAAAGACTAAATCTATGCTGCGACTAAAAAAAGGTACTTCTACAGTAAAAATCTTTCCTTCTTTTTCAAGGAATTTACAAAATTTTATTACCATTTCTTGTTCTGAAAATATTGTTTTCATGATTGAATATTTATATTCATATTTGCTAACCCTATTTCATTATCCAATTCTCTTAGATGTTCTTTTTTGCGGTTCAATAAACCAGCTCCAATAAAAACAAACAAAAACCCAGGAATTAAGTACTATATCGACACCCTCA
>CBDUTX010000232.1:0-4132 GCA_965370235.1 uncultured Desulfuromonadaceae bacterium
TATAGAAATCATTCATACTCTCTTGTAAGACTTTAAGGATTTATTAACATATCAACATTTATATTAAAACCAATCTCAAATACAATGAAATATATTTCAACACATATATGAAAAATTTTAAAGATCAAAGAAATCAGTGAAGAATTTTTTTCAACATCTGATATGGAAAATGCATTAAAAGAAAGTGCAGTTATTGGAATTCTTCCTCCTCATGCAAAGAGATTAGCTGACGGTATAGATTCGATTAACAAATTAAAGGCAATCTTAATTATGAAACCCAGAGCTCATATAGCTTATTCACACTTAAAAGATGGTGATCCGGGTATAATTGAAGCTTATAAAAAAACAGGGCAGGGGAAAATTCTTCTCGTAGGAGAAAATATTGATGATGTTTTGGGAATAGTATACATCAGTGATCTCTTAAGAAAGAATTCATTTCAACATGTTAGAAAACCTATCTTCATTTTTGAACAGACCTCTTTTAAAAAAATAATTGAGATTTTCAAAGAAAATCCTCAAACTGATATAATTATAGTTGTTGATGAATTTGGACAGGTTTCAGGAATTATCACTAAGGATGATGTGATATTTGCTATTTCCGGGATACATCTCGTTGATGATGAAAATCCATTTGTTATAGGCAGAGATAAAAGTGGAAGATACATTTTTAAAGGAGATACAAAAATCGAATTAATCGAAAATTTACTTGATATAAAAACAGGGATCGATGGACAGGAAACTCTTTCAAGTTGTATTTTAAACAGAATTGGAAAAATACCTGATGAAGAAGAAATATTTTCCATTGGTAAATTAGTTCTTGAAATATATGACAGAACATCAAAATCAATAAAATCTGTAAAACTTCTAAAGTTTTAAGATGAGTAAAACCAGATATAAATCTATTAATAAATTAAAATTTGACCCGGCAATTGCAAGTTCTACTTTTCTAACAACAACAGTTTTCTTCAATATCTCGGTTTGTGCACATTATTCATACATTATCTGTAATTAAACCAATTTTGACAAACTAATTATTTATGAATTCAAAAAAATCATTGAATGATTTTATCAAAGAACTTGCAGCAAAGTATCAACTTGATGCTGTAGGTTTTACAAGATCAGAGAGAATAAAAGAAAATTTTCGCATGCAGAAGATTTGGAAAGATCAATGGATTCCCGACCGAAGATTTCATAATCCGGAACTTATGTATCCCTGGGCAAAATCAATCGTTATAGGCATCATATCCTATTTCAATAAGACAGATATTGTTAAAAATAATAGGTTCGGAAAAATTGCAAGGTATACAACAGGGGATTATTATCATCTTCTGAGAAAAAAGCTTTCATGTATAGCAAAAGAATTAAAAAAAATAAAAAATATCAAAACAAGTAAAGTTTTTACAAATGGTCCTTTTGATGAAAAGGAATATGCCTATAGAGCAGGTCTGGGATTTAAAGGCAGAAATGGACTTTTGATAAATAAAGACTTTGGTTCATTTTTCCTGATTGGAATGTTCTTTACTGATACTGAATTTTTTTATTCCGATACTTGTGAAAACCTATGCTCAAACTGTAAAAAATGTGAAATAAACTGTCCGACAGAAGCTTTAAAAGATGGAATAATTGACAGAAAAAAATGTCTGCAGGAACTAACACAATGGGCTGTTTCTGTTCCTCTGGAAATTAAAAAAGTCTGGAGCGATAGATTTTACGGTTGCGATTCCTGTCAGGATCCGTGCCCTTTTAACGAAGACCTGCCTTATACAAAGAACGAACCTCTCAGAGGGAGGCTTGGGTACCAAATAGATATGAAAAAACTTCTATCAGAAGAAGCAGACAATATTAAAAATAAATTCAAAGGAAATCAGATTGGAGCTAATTGGATAAAAGTCGAAGCTCTTATAAAAAATGCTTTTATTGTACTTGGGAATAATAATTTTGATGTTGGAGATGATCTCATCAGAAAATACATCCAGCACCCTGACCTATCAGTACAGGATTCATTATTATGGTATATAAAAAAAATCAGAGGATAAATTTATTCTGCCCAGGCGAGAAAACCCATAACAACTAAATTTGCAAATGGAACAAGTAATAAAACTCCCCACCATTGAGGTTTTCCACGTGCCTGTGCAATACTTATTAAAATCATTATAAAGACAACAATGTTTATTACAGGAATAAACATAAGTGCAACATACCACATCGGAGCTCCTGATATCTCAAGCAATAAAAGAAGATTTAAAAAAGGAATCCATGCCCACCAGGATTTATCTTCGTATCCCAGTTTATTTGCAATATTCATCAATGCAATTGTATTGTAAATATAAAGAGCTAACAAGAAAAAACAGGTGCTGCATCCTGAGCATAGCTGAGTGCTCTCATAATTATCATACTGAGCATATATCTGATAAAAGATAAACATAAATTTTCCTATGATGTTTATTTAAAATAAACATATCTAAGGGAAAAAACTATATAAATATTATACTTATTGTCTATAATATTGAAAGACCAATTTATATTTAAAGGAGAAATATGTACAAAGCTTTATTTTACATTGAACACCTTTACCACAGAACATCTCTCGATCCCGTTTACAGAGCACTGAAAAAAAACGGCGGTATTAAAATAGATTTTTATATTGGAAAGGATCAGGAAAGGAAATTTTTATTCTTTAACAAACCCTTAAAAAATAACATTGAAAAAGAGATGAAAAATGAAGGTTTAAATATAGCAGAAAATACAAAAGGATATGATGTAGTTATCACCGGGGATATTGTGAGAAATCCTGAGATCTTCGGTGAAGCTTTCATCTGTTTTATTAATCATGGTACAGGAATCAAAACAATTTTATATCGTCTCCTGGAAAAACAGAAAAACACAAAATATATAATATTTGTTGAAGGAGAGTACAGAAAGAATAAAATAATCGAGCATGATGTAAATGGCATGTCTGAGATATTTGTTGTTGGTTATCCAAAATTAGATCCATATTTCAAAGGAGTATTCAATAAAAATAATATCCTTAGAAAAATGAAACTTGACCCTGATCTACCGACAATCACATATGCCCCAACTTACAAGCCTACTTCAATATCATATATTAAAGACAAGATCATTGACCAGTGTAAGGATATAAATCTTATTATAAAACTACATCAATACAGCTGGCGGGGAAAATATGCACCTCACTGGCATCACAGGATATATGAAAAAAATATCAACAGACATCCAAACACATATCTTTCTTCTCCTGATCAATACAATATTATACCAATTCTTTCGGTTTCAGATACAATGCTTACCGAAGCTTCAAGTACGATGTTTGAATTCCTTGCAATGGGAAAAACCGGGATAATATATGACCTTCCCTGTGATGAATTGAAACATTCAGATGGTCGGAATATCCTCGATGAAGATAATAGAAATTTCCTCAAAGGAGCATTTGTGCATATTCATTCCCCTGATCAGATTAAAGATGCTGTCAATAGAGCAATAAATCCACCATCTGACTACATTACAAAAGCAGATAAATACAGAAATGAACTATTTTATAAATTAGATGGTTTTGCTTCAGAGAGGATCACAGAAATAATATTCGGACTTTTAAAATAGGACAGCTATCTTCAATATAATGATCGACAAAAAAACATGGATAATTGTAGTGCAATTTTATTAAAATAAGAACCCGGATTTAAGTTCATTGAATCCGAGTTTTAACTGTATTAAAATTTTCAGAACTCTACTTAATAATTATGATTCTTCCAATATCCTGTCTGTCTCCTGCATCTAAATAATAGAAGAAAACACCAGAATTGACTCTCTGTCCGCTTTCATCAAGACCTCTCCAGATAATACTATGTGATCCCTGTTTATCTTCACCATTGTAAAGTGTTTTAATAACTCTTCCGCTTATGTCAAGGATTCTCAAATTTACAAAAGATGTATTTTGAAGACTGTATGATATTGTGATATTTTCCTTGAACGGATTCGGTACAGCCATTACCGAGGTTATTTCAGTATTCATCCCTGGTTCGGGTTCTTCTGCTCCTCCAACTGAGAAGCCGGTGACCTTAAAAAGGACACCTGGGCAGTTTCCTCAACCATCGGAGAAGTTAGTGATCCAGAG
>CBDUTX010000233.1:0-4132 GCA_965370235.1 uncultured Desulfuromonadaceae bacterium
TTCAAAAATAATTGTTGTTCTTATTTTTTAACTTGTACATGAACTCTTTAAATATCAATTCGGAATTTTCTTTGACACACCATCTTTTTATTTCTACTAAATTTATTTTGTTGTTCTTTGCAACAAGAATAGCTTGATCATAACCTTCATGATCATTGTCATAAATGTATATAGCCAATCTATCTTTAACACTATCAGTAGGAGAAAGTATTTTTATTATAACACCATTATATTTAATTTCAGTTGGTGTTATATTATAATCTTCACCTATACCCAATGGACCAGGAGGAAATTCAATAAATAAATGTTGACATTCAGAATGTATAAAATATCTTCCTTCTCTTTCAAAGCCAACTAAATTCATTATTTCATCAAGCTTCTCTTTATAATAACTGGTTATTATCATATCAATATCTCCGGATCTATAGGCACCTTTAGAATAAATTGCTACTACAGCTCCTCCTACAAGAACTGTATCTATGTTATGCTTTTTAAGATGGCTGGCAACATGTTTCCAAAGTGATTCTTCATTACAATTATTATAATCAAAAATTTCCATTGAGATATTATCTTCTCTTTACAGGTTTTCCCTTTCTTCTCGGTCTTCTGCGTTTTTTGAATATTTTTTCCTTATCTTCTAATGACAAAGCGTCATAAACAATTTTTACAAGTTTAATAAAAGGACCTGTCAGAGAATATCTTTTGTTAAATTTATAAACTCTGGTTCTTCCAACCATTTTAGAAATTAAAACACCTGCTTCTTCAAATCGCTGGAGTTGATTTTGAATTGGGGTAAGAGCTATATTGTAATCCCTGGCAATAGCAGATGGATATGTATCACCATAATGATAAATATGTAACATTATTTTTTCAGCAGTTTTATTACCAAAAATTTTATCTAACATTATATAATAATAATACTAAAAGCAAAAATAATTGTCAACCTAAATTTTAGTTGATATAACCTAATATATGAGCTTTGGAGTTAAATATTTCAATTATCTCAGTAATTCCTGCAAGTGTATCTGTTGATGATGTTCAGATAAAATCAACATTATTATTAGTATTTCTTAAAAACAATTATTAATTTAAATTCTATTCTTAAGCATAAGAAATTTTGACTTTGAAGGATTTAATTATAATTAGAAAATAATCCTGAATATTACAGTTTGCTTCATCATCTATTTATAATTAAACAATCTAAAGAAACAGTTATTAGACGATATATAATAATATACTATTGATTTATGATAGTTTAGAGATAATTGATAATTTTCAACTGATAATACAATAGATTGTCACTTTTTACTTGAAAAATTAAATGAAAAATGATACTAAAATTTATATTATCTAAATAAATATTTTATATTAATGGAGGAACTTATGTGTAATAAAATTATTTATTTCTTTCTCTTCTTGATATTTTTCTCATTTAGCCCTGCAAACTCACAAAATTATACTGCCATTTCTGCCGAACTGACAGAGTATATGGATAGTATTGGTTTTAATAATAAAAAAGACATTCAATCTCTTCCGGATAATTTACTGCCCTCAGGGATTTCCAGGTTATATATACTTGTCTATTTTAATAATGAAGTGGACACATTATTTCTTCTTGGTGAGGGATATGATAGTACTCTTTATTACTTTGGAATAATTGAGTTTAATGGTGTGATTAACACAGCCAAAACTGATGTTTTATATGAAGAAGATGATGAAACAATTAATATCTATTCACAGATGCCATTTAGTGCTTTTTATTATGGTGCAAAATATAATTGGGATCCGGAAAATATTGAGATAACTCTTATAAAAGAATGGAGTGATGATCCTTCTATAAATAAATTATATGAAATAGATAGATTGTTATCAGAAGGTGAAATTGAAAAAGCCGGAGATTTACTTTATGAGATTTTTTATCCAGGACATTATTATAATGATTATGAAATGGCAATTAAATTCCTGAGGACTGGTTTTAATTATGCAATAAAGTCTTTTGAATCAGGTGATGTTGAAAAATCCTGTGATTTCATCAAAACTTCATTTGAGGTTTTTGCTTTAACACTTGGTTCTGATTGGACTTTACAGTTTTTATCCCTGGAGGATTATGAGGAAAGTGGCTTTGCACTGTATATGAATTTTGAGGAAGAATTTATACAAATTATGAATTATTATGGTCTCTTTTTAGCAAAAGCAGATAAAATAGATAAAGCAATTGAGATACTTGAATATGTACTTAAACTATCTCCTGAATTTGCAGAAGCAACACTTAATCTTGCAGATACATATTATATGGCGGAAAATCAAAACAAGGCAAGTACATACTATAAAAGCTATATTGAATTGATGACAAATTGTGGTAAAGAAAATCTAATACCACAAAGAGCTTATGATAGACAGTAATTAATTTAATTTTTCTAAAGTACATTCTACTTGTTTGTAAGAAAAATGCTTGTTCTTTTTAAAAAGGAGGTGTTATGAGATTATTTACAAGTATATTATTTCTCTCAACATTTCTAATTATAGCAAGTATTTCTCCTATTTTTAGTCAAAACAATGTTATTCCCGGCAATGTTCGAATTGATGCTACATTCCAGCATATAAGTATACTATGGTGGATTTCAGGAGATGATAACTGTAACAGCAGCTTATCTCTTGAATTCCGTCCAACCTCAGGCGGAACCTGGAATCATGGAGCTTTAACAATGCGAGCATTACCCGATATTATTGTTAATGGTTCCCCACTTGGACTTAACTATCATGCAGGAAGTATTATGTTCTTAGAAGTTGATACGGAATATGAAATACGTCTTACTTTAAATGATCCTGATGGAGGAGGAGAGATAAGAAATCTTTTTGTAAGAACTAAAAAAGAACAGCAGGCTTCAGCTACAGGAACTTTTCGTTATGTCATACCTGGCAGTGGTGGTGGTTCAGGAACTGTATATGATCCGTTTCAAGGTCTTCAGGAAGCTGCAAATAATGCAAACCCCGGAGATATATTTAATGTAAGTTCCGGAAATTATAATTGTTTTACTATTACTACAGGTGGTGATTCCGGATTACCTATTGTTTTTATCGGTTCTGAAAATGATACTACTTTTATTGATGGGAATGGCACTTCCGGTGGTGTGATTACTATTGGAAATTATTCGGATTCCTGTGGTTATATTATAATTGAAGGATTTGTAATTCAAAATGGAGCATGGGGAGTTGATGCTCAAAATACTCATAATATATTATTTAAGAGGAATATAGTCAGGGATGTTGATTGGGGATATTACAATAGAAGAGATAATGGGTGGGAACATGATCAAACAATTTCAGATAATATTTTTACAGGTCGTGTATCATGGCCTGGTTCTGGAATTCCACCTGAAAGATGTATTGATATACATGGAAACAACAACATAATATGCTATAATAAAATTACTTATTTTGCTGATGGAGTCTGTACCGATGCAAATCCTTATGGAGTTTCATATTCAATGGATGTTTATTATAATGACATCTCCTATTGTGTTGATGATCCGATCGAAGTTGACGGAACGGTTTCCAATACACGTATATGGCGCAATCGTGTATCAAACGGTAGAATGGGCATAAGTTTAGCTCCAATACTTGGTGGTCCATGTTATGTTTTTAGAAATGAATTCTTTAATATAGACTATTCAACTTATAAGATGAATAGAGAACCTTCAGGTTTAGTTATTATTCATAATACATCTGCAAAGATAAACAGAGGGACAACCTCAAGCGCAGGATGGCAAAACACATATTTTCGAAACAATGTTCTTCTTGGTACTGAATATGTGTTTGAAGAATATGACCTTGTTTCAGGTAGTTTAATGGATGATTGGGATTATGATGCCCTGGGCTCTACTCGGGCAGGAACTTCTGGAGAACCATGGTTTAAATGGGATAATGTAAGATATAATGATCTTGCTGATCTACAGTCCGGAGCAGGCATAGAATTACATGGTATTGCTATTGATTTCAGTGATCTTGTAGATGCAATATTGCCTGCAAGTTATGGTAGTGGTGTAGTACCGGGAAACTATAATCTGAGTCTAATATCAAATTCAAATGCTGTTAATTCAGGAGAAGTCCTTCAAAATATTAACGAACCATT
>CBDUTX010000234.1:0-4101 GCA_965370235.1 uncultured Desulfuromonadaceae bacterium
CAATCCACTCGAACGAGAAACTCTATGGAAGCTGCAATGACACAGTTAGGCGGGCATGCACATGACCTGACCTCAGATAAGATGCAGATCTCCCATGGGGAATCCCCAAAAGACACTGCTATTGTACTTTCAAGGATGGGGGAATGTATATCAATAAGAAACTGCTTTTACAATATTGGGAATGAATACATTAGAAATATTGCAGAATATTCCGATATTCCTGTTATTTCCATGCAGGATGATATTTATCATCCTCTCCAGTCAATTGCAGATATTATGACGATTAAGGAAAAATTCGGTTCAAATTTAAGAGGTTTAAAAGTTGCTATATGCTGGACTTATGCAACAAGTCATGCAAAACCTCTTTCTGTTCCGCAATCACAGGCTCTTCTCTTTCCAAGATTTGAATTGGATGTGACAATTGCACATCCCGAGGAATTCCCTCTGCAGCAGGAAATATTGAAAAAAGCAAAAACTTACAGCTCCTTTGAAAAAGTGAATTTTAAAGTGGTGAACACATTGGAAGAAGCTGTTGAAAATGCAGACATAATAATTCCTAAAAACTGGGGAGGATTTGCATATTTTAAATCTTTCAAAGATAATGATAAATGTATTAGTGAAATGAAACAAAATTTAGAAAAGTACAAAAATTGGATTTTAAATGAAGAGCTGTATTCAATTGCTAATAAAAATGCAAAAATAATGCATGCTCTTCCCGCCGACCGGGGAAACGAAATAGTCGATTCTCTTCTTGATGGAGTCAATTCTATAATCTATGATGAAGCAGAAAACCGACTGCATACTGCAAAAGCACTTCTTGCAACAATGATTAAATGACAAAATTTCTAAATAGAACAAGATATATATGCAGCGACTGCAACAGAGAATATCCTCTTTCTCCTGAGATCATGTTATGTCCAAAATGCTCCAATATTCTCGATACATCCAAACCTCTCAGAGGAATACTCGATATAGTTCACGAATATGAAAATCTGCAGGATATCTTTTCCTATCTGCCAATTGAAAAAGAATTTTTTCCAAATATTATTGTTGGAAATACTCCTCTATGGAAAACAGAAAATCTTTCGTCTGATTTTGACAATCTATTTATCAAGGATGATTCAAAAAATCCTACCTGTTCCTTAAAGGACAGAGCTTCATACCTCGTGGCAGCCCAGGCAAGGAAGTTCAAAATAAATGAGATTGCGGTTGCTTCAACAGGAAATGCAGCCTCTTCAATGGCAGGTATCGGAGCTGCATCAGGTATTAAAGTAACAATATTTGTTCCCGAGAACATTCCTCGGGCTAAATTAATTCAATCAATTTACTATGGTGCCAAGGTAATAAAAGTCAAAGGCAGTTATGAAAAAGCTTACAACCTTTCAATTGAATATTCCAGGGGCAGAAATATTCTTTCAAGGAACACAGCATATAATCCCATGACCATAGCAGGTAAAAA
This sequence comes from uncultured Desulfuromonadaceae bacterium, assembly GCA_965370235.1. Taxonomy (GTDB): domain Bacteria; phylum SDB-A; class SDB-A; order SDB-A; family SDB-A; genus CBDUTX01. Next base: position 1,460 of record CBDUTX010000234.1, read on the forward strand.
AACAGTGAGCCTGGAAATATTCCGTCAACTGAAAAGAATACCTGATTATATTTTTGTTCCTGTTGGTGATGCTGTAATTCTTTGTTCCTTGTACAGAGGTTTTAAAGATCTATATGATACCCAACAAATATCCGGATTTCCTACTATCATCGGAGTTCAATCAAGTTCCTGTTGTCCCCTCGTTGATGCATTGAAAACAGGAAAATTTAAAAATTCTTCGAATTATTCCGGAACCATAGCAGATTCAATTGCAGTTAAAATTCCTAAAGCCGGTTATTATGCAATTAAAATGATAAAAAAATACGGAGGGAATTGTCTTTCTGTTGCCGATGTTGAAATTCTAAAAGCTCAAAGGGAATTATCCCTTAGAGCCGGGGTCTTTGCTGAACCCGCTGCTGCAGCTTCATTTGCAGGATTTAAAAAACTTAAAAATGATTTGAAAAAAGACTCGATAATTGTAATATTGATTACAGGCTGCGGATTAAAAGATTTAGAAACCGCAAAAACAAATATCGATAACAACAAAAATAAATTATTCTATGAATGATATCTATCAGAAAATAGCAAGTCTTGAAAAACAGGGCGTTAACTTAATTTTAGTCACTGTTGTCAGCAAAGAAGGCTCTGCTCCTTCAAATCCCGGAGATAAAATATTAATTTTGAAAAACGGAAAAACTTACGGCTCCGTTGGAGGTGGAGAAATTGAAAATATAATAATCAAAGAAGGGAAAGAATTGCTTTGTAAAACGACAAATAAGCTTAAAACCTACGATTTGGATAATAAACATTTTATATCCGATGAAAAAAACACCGGCATGATATGCGGAGGAAAAATTACAGTTTTTTATGAAGTAATCACTTCAGGAGAAAATCTCTACATCTTCGGAGCAGGTCATGTAGTTCAATCTCTTATCTATCATCTCAGAAATTTAAGCTGGAAAGTAAGCATAATCGATCCGAGAAATACAGATGAATCATGCGATTTTGCAACTGTATATAAATTAGATTATTCACAATCATTTAATAAAATGTTGTTCTTTAAAAAAGCATACTTCATCATTGCAACTCCCTCTCATCAATTTGACTATGATGTCCTTTACAATATATATAAAATGAATATTGATCCTACTTATATTGGTTTACTCTCTTCAAGGAACAAAGCTGCTATGTTAATTGAAAAACTGAAAACTGATTTGGGCAAAGATATAGATCTTTCATTACTTCATGCTCCTGTCGGACTTGATATAGGGGGAAGCAGTATAGAAGAAATATCTATTTCAATTCTGTCAGAACTTCAAGCTATAAAACACGGAAAATCATCAATTATTCACCTGAAAGAAAAAACTTTTTCTTAACTCATGAGCTCAGAAACTTTAAATATAGTTCTTTCAAACAAAGTTAAATTAGAGAAAAAAGAAATTGATAAAAAACTTTATATCTTTTTAAAAAGCAATCTTTATGTACCAAACAACGATTACTATTTGAGAAAGAGATTAAACAAATCAGTTTATAAAGTACCCAGGGGATATAATTTTCTCAAGGAGTACGAAAAATATATTTCCATGCCAAGAGGGTTCACGGGTTCATTAATAAGATATTGCCGGGACAATGGAATCGATTATTCAATAATTGATAAACGTCCAATAAAGAATAGAGTAAAAATTGAAGATAAAATATTATTGTTCGACTATCAGAGAGAATCTCTTCAATCAATGAGAGAAAAAGATTTTGGTGTAATAGTAGCACCTCCCGGCTCAGGAAAAACGATAATTGCTTTGAAGATGATAGCAGAAAGAGGACTCCCCTCCTTAATTATTCTCCATAGAATTCAGCTTTTAAAGCAGTGGGTTGACAGAATACAGTCATTCCTTGGTTTAAACCTTTCCGAAATAGGAGAATTTTCTGGCAGGAAAAAACGAATTGGTTCATTTATAACTGTAGGCATGGTTCAAACATTATCAAAAATAAAAAAGAATGCTATTCCCGAGGATAATTTCGGAATGATAGTTGTTGATGAATGTCATCACATACCTGCAAAAACTTTTCAAAAAGTTATGGTCAAATTTAATTCTTTTTACACATACGGTTTTACAGCAACACCAGAGAGAAAGAACCGGGATGAAAAAATTATCTTTTTATACATTGGAGATATTATTCATCAAATGAAAGGAATAAAAAAAGATATTGAAAAGAATGATTTAAAAGTAATTATAAAGAAAACAAATATATACATACCTTTTAATAAAAAATTTGATAATATCAACCTGTTGTCAAAACTAATTATTTTCGATTCTTCCAGAAATATGATGATAGTCAAAGATGTAATGGAACAAATTAAAGTACGTAAAAAAATTCTTATTCTAACTGAGAGAATAGAACATGTTGAAATACTGGATCAATATCTAAAAAAGAATTATGAAGTTATCACTATAACCGGAGAAGACAACGAAAAGAGCCGAAATGAAAAGTTCAAAGAAATTGAGAATGGTAATTTTCAACTGGTTATCTCTACAGGACAATTTTTTGGTGAAGGTTTAGATATTAAAAACCTGGACTGTCTTTTTCTTGTCTATCCTTTTTCCTTTCATGGTAAATTAATCCAGTATATCGGGAGAATTCAGAGATCTGAAGGCATTAAGATG